>NZ_JBSJZH010000010.1:0-42909 GCF_054798215.1 Microbacterium sp. GXF6406
CCCCCGCCGAGGCCTTCGAAGAGCTACTACGATCGACCCAACAAACAATCGTTGCGACGACCGGTTGAATACGGCCAATTTCGCAGTCGGAAGTTCCGGCGCGCGCTCACCCGTCATCGCGTGGTCGGAAGCATGGGCAGAGTCGGCTCGAGCGGAGACAACGCCGCCATGGAAAGCTTCTTCGCGCTGCTGCAGAAGAACGTCCTCGACCGCCGCTCCTGGACCACCCGTGATCAGTTGCGCATCGCCATCGTCACCTGGATCGAACGGACCTACCACCGCCGCCGACGCCAGGCCCGCCTGGGCCGTTTGACCCCCATCGAGTTCGAGACCATCATGAACACGACCGTCGCACTGGCGGCGTGACTACAACCTGTCACCTATTCGTGCAGCAGTCCCGTCTTCTTCCGAGTGTGCCTAGGTGCAGCGGGGCGTGAGGTCGACGCGTCGAAGGGAAGAGGTAGTGCGCATTGCCGGCAAGTGTGAGAGCCCGTGGCGTGGTCACCGCAGCTGCCGCAAGTTGTTCGACGAGTACGGCGAGTTCTGCGGGGAGCTCGGTTGGAAGGTCGGATAGCGCGAGGTGGAGGCGGCCGTCCGTTCGGGTGATATTTGTGGTGGTGAGGCGGTGGATGCGTTCCAGACGTGCTCCGTACAGAAGAACGAGCAGGCCTGCGACTCGTTCGGGCAGCTCGGTTTCGGGGCTGTGGGCGGCCAGCAGCTCGTGAATCTGGGCATGCTGCACGTCCTCCGGGTTCACAAGGGTCGGCTTCGATCCTTTCGGAGTGACGACGAGGAGTTGATTGGTGATACCACGGGCGTTGAGCCATCGGATGAAGGGGGAGGTAGTGGTTGCCCGGCTTCTGTTACCTGCGATCCATTCATCAAGGGTGGCTTGGCTGAGATCTGCGATGGTCTCGCCTTGGTGGTCAAGGTGACGCAGTAGGCGTGCTGCGGCTCGCGCTCGCTCGCCTGCGGTGTAGGCGACGCCAACGGATGTTCGACGTTTTCGTGCACGACGCCGTACGAGTCGAAGCACCATCCAGTGCGCATAGGGCCTGATGAGAGTGGCGTGATGCCGAGGAAGTGCTGCGATGTACTCGTCGATCCATGTCGCCAGGTGATCAGCGTGCTCGTCGCGGGACGGGAGAACTCGAGCGGCGACAAGGAGAGAACGGAGATGTTCCCGAGCCTGCCCAGGTGGGCAGCGATCCAGGCTCAAATGGGTGACCGTCTCCCCGGCGCCAAGTGACTTCAGCAGGGCTTTAGGGATCGGGCGGTCGATCCATCGCATGGTCGAGTCAGGCCTGCCGTGATTAGCCAGGGCGGCGGGTAACCCGGCGAGTTCTGCGGGCACCGTCCCTGTCCCTGAGGCAAGGATCTGTTCGGCTGCGACGACGATCGAGCATCTCTTGCACAGGTTCATGAAGTGTTGTTCGCCGGCGGCGCCGCAGCTGATGCAAAGGTAATCTCGTGGGCTGCCAGCACATGTGCCGCATATCAGCTCATCCTCGTCCGAGCGCCCGATCAGAGCCCTGGCTTGTCGGCACCGATTGCACGGTTGGGGATCGCGGAGCACACTCCGGTAGCAACTGTCACAGATGGGCCCGAGCGGCCAAGTGGCGTGCACCGGGCGGACGAGTTGGCAGACTCCGCATCGTCTATCAGGAGTGCGGTAGCAGCGGCGGCACAGATCGGTGACACCGTCTTGCGCACGGGCCGCGACCTCCCGGAGTTCCCCGCATCCACCGCACAGTTTCCTGGGCGCCTGATAGCAATGCCGGCATATCGAGTTCCCGTCGACGAGCTGTGCGACCTGGGAAACACGGCCGCACGAGGTGCACTCACGCTTCGGCCTGGCACAATGGCTGCAGAGCGGAAGACCCTCGGTTGTGCGCTTCACCGGGGTCCGGAGTCTTCCGCATCGTCCACACGATTCCTTCCGGCTGCCGTTGTAACACCCCCGGCATAGTCCTCCCCCGTCGGGCAGGCGTTTGATTCGCTGAGCAATCCGCCCGCAGTTCGAGCAGGGATGCTCAGGTAGGCCCGTCAACGGGCGTGGCCAGGGCGATTGATCGTCGTGCGGCGGCCCGTAATCGGACGTGGCTCCGCGGCGGCATCAGCCTCTCCCGCAACCTTCCGGGAGGAGACCTCGATGATCCGAGGCTCGATGAGATCGTTGGGTGTGCACTCGAGAATGTCGCATAACGCGACCAGTATCGTGAGGCTCAGCCGCTGGGGCTTACCTGTCACGAGCCGGTACGTTTGCTCTCGCGACAGCGAAATCCCTCTCTCAGCCAAAAGGGGTTGCAGGTCCGTCGTGGCGAACATGCTATGTTCGGCCATCTTCGCACGCAGGTGCCAGGCGTAGTCCATGTCTCTCATCGATCGTCCTCCTCATACGTCAGGCCGTAACGCGTGTGCAAAGCCTGCGACAGCAGCCGATTTCGATACTCGTTGGAGACTCCCACATAGATCGCGGTCGTCGAAGAGAACGAGTGCCCCACCTGCTCCTGAACGAAGCGCTCCGGGTAGTCGAACTCAATGAGGTGGGTCACATAGGAGTGTCGAAGGGAGTGCAGATCAAGTGCCGGGTCAAGATCAGCCATATCGCGCGCCGTGCAGAACGCTTCGTTCGCTGCTCGCCTGCTCAAACGCGTCCCCCGCTCTGTCACCCACAGCGCAGGGGATGCCTTTGAGGAGAGCGCAGGACGCACCTCATCGAGGTACTGCTCCAAAACTCCAGCGATCCATCCCATCTCCGGAACTGTCAAGACCGTTCGCCGTTGGGCAGGGCCGCCGCGTCCCGCCTTTCCGAAACGCACAGACAACGAGCCGAAGCCACCCAGCTGCGGGAGCCGGGCATTTCGACGCAGGTCAACCAGATCGAGCATGACGCACTCTTGACGTCGCAGGCCGAATGCGTAGAAGCACTTCAGCAGTGCAGCATCACGCAACGCCGGAATCGCGCCCTTCCGCTTTCGCGAACGCGCCTGAACGCTGAGGGAATCGGCAGCATCAAACAACGCCTGCACCTCGTCATACGTCAGCGGCCGCCGGGAAGGGTCTCCCTCGAACTCATTGACATGAGCGATCGAGTTGTCCTCGTGGAAGATCTGTGTCGGCACCTCACCGAAACGCTCCTCGCACTCCCGCACCCACGGATATCGCTGATCCGCCGCATACTGACAGAACATCTTCAGGTCAATCTCATACCCACGCAAAGACGACAACCGCAGCGGCTGAGGACCCGACCTCAACTCGGCGATCCACGCCTCTGCTTCCGCCGCCGTCCACTGCCACGGATACTGACCGGTGAAGTCCACGAAACGGCGCACAAGACGCTCTCGAGCCTTCATCGTCGACTCCTTCAGAAAGCGAGCCGACTGTTGGGCCCGCCACCCCTCCAGCATCGCCTCGAAGACCACGCTCTCCGGATCAAGATGCACAACATTGCGCGCAGCCAGCAGGCGTGAGTGTGGAGCGACAGGTTGAAGCACAGTCCCAATGATGCATTACATGCAACAATGATGCAACTAGAGCCAAGGCTGGAACCTGTGGGCCCCAACCGGTCAGGAATGCACGGAGACTTCGCCTCCGATAGCGCTCTTGAGCGAGTCATCACCCCTCAATGTCGTTGCATCCGATGACAATACTGCTCGTTTGGCTTCGGCCGCATCTCGAAGTTCCTGCCGTTCCGCTGGCTCGCCACCGCTTACGTCTACGTGTTCCGAGGAACCCCGATCCTCGTGCAGGCGTTCTTCGTGTTCTTCGCCATCCCGCAGCTGATCCCGGGTGTGACCTTCAACCCGTTCGTCGCCGGTGCGATCACCCTGTCGCTGAACACGGGCGCGTACATGACCGAGATCATCCGCGGCGGCATCCAGGCCGTCGACCCCGGCCAGAACGAGGCCTCTCGCTCGCTCGGTCTCGGGTCGTGGAAGACCATGCAGAAGGTCGTGCTGCCGTAGGCGTTCCGCATCATGATCCCCTCGTTCGTGAACCAGGGCATCATCACGCTGAAGGACACGTCGCTGCTCAGCGTCATCGGTCTGGCCGAGCTCACCTTCCAGTCGCGCCAGATCATCGCATCCACTTACCTGTCCGCGCAGGTGCTGACCATCGTCGCCATCATCTACTTCGTCGTGATCACGCTGCTGACGCTGCTCGCGAACCGCCTGGAGAGGAAGTTCAACGCATGAGCAAGATCGATGTGCAGGATCTGCACAAGGCCTTCGGCAGCAACCAGGTGCTCAAGGGCATCGACCTGCAGGTCGCCGACGGCGAGGTCGTCGCGATCATCGGCCCGTCGGGCTCGGGCAAGTCGACGCTGCTGCGCTGCCTGAACAAGCTCGAGGAGCCCACCTCGGGCTGTGTCGTGATCGACGGCGTCGATCTGATGGACAAGAGCGTCAAGCTCGATGAGGTGCGCCAGCGCATCGGCATGGTGTTCCAGCACTTCAACCTGTTCCCGCACATGACCGTGCTCGAGAACATCACGCTGGCCCCGATCGAGCTCAGCCGCATGACGAAGGCGGAGGCCCGCGAGCGCGCCATGAAGCTGCTCGAGCGCGTCGGGCTGTCCGACAAGGCGAACGCCAAGCCGGCATCGCTCTCGGGCGGCCAGAAGCAGCGCGTCGCAATCGCCCGCGCTCTCGCGATGGATCCCGAGATCATGCTCTTCGACGAGGCGACCAGCGCGCTCGACCCCGAGATGGTCGGCGAGGTGCTGCAGGTCATCCGCGACCTCGCCGAGGGCGGTATGACCATGGTGCTCGTCACCCACGAGATGGGCTTCGCCCGCGAGGTCTCCGACCGCACGGTATTCATGGACGGCGGTGTCGTCGTCGAAGCGGGTGCTCCCGCCGAGCTGTTCGAGTCGCCGAAGAGCGACCGACTCCAGGACTTTCTCGCGAAGGTCCTCTGAGACGTCGGAGAACAGGAATGGCCCGGGCGATCGCCCGGGCCATTCCTGTTCTCCGACGAGTCGTCAGAGGATGACGGTCGAGCGGCCGTGCACGATCACGCGGTCCTCTGCGTGCCACTGCACGGCGCGGGCGAGCACGAGGCGCTCGACATCGGCGCCGCGGCTCTGCAGCTCGGCAGCCGATTCGGCGTGCGTGACGCGCGTGACGTCCTGCTCGATGATCGGCCCCTCGTCGAGGTCGGCCGTGGCGTAGTGCGCGGTCGCACCGATGAGCTTCACACCGCGCTCCTTGGCCCGGGCGTACGGGTTCGCGCCGATGAACGCCGGCAGGAACGAGTGGTGGATGTTGATGACCGGCGCGCCGACCTTCTCGATGAAGTCATCGGTGAGGATCTGCATGTAACGGGCGAGCACGACGAGATCGACATTGCCCTGCAGCAGCTCGAGCTGGCGCTGTTCCATCGCGGACTTATCGGCCGAGGGGATGTGCACGAACGGCACGCCGAAACCACGCACGGCATCCGCGAGGTCGGGGTGGTTGGAGACGACCATCGTGATGTCGACGTCGAGCTGGCCGCGCTGCTGGCGCCAGAGCAGCTCCATGAGGCAGTGGTCGTACTTCGACACGAAGATCGCGACGCGCTTGCGGCGCGAGGTGTCGTGCAGCGACCACTCCATGCCGAATTTCTCGGCGACCGCGCCGATCGACGCTTCGAGGGCGGGACGCGCGGCGGCGAGCCCGTCGAGGTGCAGTACGGTGCGCTGGAAGAAGCGTCCGCCCTCGGCATCCGTCGAATGCTGATCGAGCGAGATGATGTTCGCGTCGTGCTCGGCCAGGACGTTGGCGACGGCGGCGACGATTCCGGGCTGGTCATCGCAGGCGATGAGCAGGCGTGCGGTATCGGTCTGAGACATGGAAGCTCCTTGCAGGGTCGGTGCAATTCTGCCCCGAGCACGGGGGAGGTGGCGAATCGGTAGCCTGAACGGGTGTCATCCGTCGCATCCGATCTGCTGTCCGCCGCCCGTCGTTCTCTGGTGGACGTTCCGAAAGAAGGACTCGGTGAGGAGCGCACCTCGCGCTGGCGGGGGCACCGCATCGTCAAGATCGGCGAGGTCTGGCACATCGGGGTTCTGCTGCTGACCGATGAGCACGTGCTCGCAACGGCCGAGGTGCTGCGAGCCGCCGACGCGGGACGGCGCGGATACACGGCCGAATCGGCGCGGGCACGGGCCGCACGGCGCGAGCTGGCGTTGAAGGGAGGCTTCGCGGAGGGGGAGGTCGCGCACATCGGCTGGTCGGTGATCGACATGGATGCCGTGGACGCCGGCGGCGAGTCCGGGCCGCTGGCGATGCGGGACGGCGTCGCGATGGTGCGCTGGTCGGGCAGCTCGTGGATGCCGCTGGCGGCCTATCTCGACGAGCGCATCGCGCTCATGCGCGGCATCGTCGACTGAGCGCTCAGACGAGACCGGCGAAGCGCCGCAGCAGCGTCGCGCCGTCGACGCGGGCGGCGAGAACCTCGCCGGAGACGCGGTCGAACTCGTCAGCGGCGAAGTAGCCGTTGTTGCGGTAGAACGTCATGCGGTCCGCGAAGTCCCGGGGCGAGGGCTCGGGGTGGAATTGCGCCGCATACAGGCGATCGCCGACCCGGTACGCCTGCACCGGGCAGTCATCGTTCGTGGCGAGCAGCGTCGCCCCCGGCGGGGTGCGCCGCGCGCTCTCCTTATGGGCGGTGAAGACGCGCAGCGCGGGGGCCGAAGGCCCGAAGATCGGGTCGGATGCCGCAGCATCCGTCGTCCGGATCTCCGCGGCCCGCGTCGACTCGGCATGCGCGAGGGTCAACTCGCCGCCGAGCATGCGCGTCACGACGCCGATGCCGAAGCAGGTGAAGAACGCGGATGCGACATCGGATGCCGCGCGCTCCGCGATGCGCTCGAGGTCGGCCTCGACCCGTTGCTGCAGCGGCGTCGTCACGGTATCCGTCACGTTGAACGGCGACCCGCCGATCACGAAACCGGTGTGACGATCGAGCACGTCCTCGGTCAGAGGGGTCGTGACGAGGTCCAGACGATCGAGCTCCTCGACACCCAGGCCGCGCCGGAACGACGCATGCTCGGCATCGGCGGCGCCCCGCTCGGGGCGCACGCAGACGTAGAGGATCTCGGCCATATCAGCGCGAGGAGTTCGCGGTCCGCCCGCGAACGATGCCGATGAACGCGTCGACGTCATCGGTGGTGCGATCGCGCGGCCAGGCGAGGGCGACGGACGAGGTGGGCCCGCCCTCCAGGAGGCGGTAATCGACGTCCTTGCGGCGGTGCGCGCGGGCGAGCGACATGGGCGTGACGATGATGCCCACGCCGGTCGCGACCGTGGCGATCGCGTCGCCCGTGGTGGCGAGCGGGGCGAACCGCGGCGCGGTCGTGCCGGGGATCTCGAGCGGGCCGAGCACGTCGTCGAGCGGGGTGATGAGCACCTCGCCCTCAAGATCGGCGTAGGTCAGTTCGTCGGCGGAGAGCAGGCGGGATTCGGCGGATGCCACGACCACCGGCAGCTCGTCGTACAGCGGGATGATGTGCAGCGTGTCGTCGACGAGCGGCAGGCGCACGAGCACCGCGTCGAGCTCCTCGAGGGCGTTTCGCTGATCCGCCGCGGAGACCGGGACGAGCTCGAGCTCGACGTGCGGCATCCGACGCTTCCAGATGTCGATCCACTTGCCCGGTGTCGCCCCGGGCACCGCGCCGAGGCGGAAAGAGCGCGGCTCCTCGGGCGGGGGAGCAGGAGCGTCGAAGACGACCTTCTGCGCCGGCTTCTTCTTCGGAGCGGGCCGGGTGCCCTTGGCCCCCTTCGCGGACGCTGCGGGACGGCGCGCGCCCCGGCCGGATGCGCCGCCGGACGCGCGGGAGGGCCTGCCGGATTTCGCCATGTTCTCAGGCTACCCGGATGACGTGCTCGAACCCGGTGTCCCGGCGCGTTGCGCACAGCGGAGGTTGTTGCACACCGGGGGGCTTTCCCCGACAGAACCTCTTCCGGCGGCGACGGAGTCCGCCGTCCGCAACAGGGCAGTCCACGGCATCCGGAATTCACGACCCGTTCACGCGCGGGTCAGCGCCGCGATCCGCGGATGTCGCCCGGCAGCGGTGTGATCGTCAGGTCGGCGCTCCTGCCGAGACCACAACCTGCACCCGCACCTGTGAAAGGTTCCTTCCTCATGCAGTCACCCCTCAAGCGCGGCCTCGCGATCGCGGCCGGCCTCACCCTCGCACTCGGCCTCGCGGCATGTTCGGCGGACTCCGCCGGCTCGACCATCGGCGCCGACGGCGTCGGCGAGGGCGCCTTCGCCTCGGGCAACGCGGACACCCTGGTCTTCGCCGTCCTCCCCGATCACGAGGGCGCCGATCAGGACGCGCAGCCGATCGCCGACTGGATCGCGGAGATCACCGGCAAGAACGTCGAGATGTTCCAGGCGACCGACTACACCGCCGTCGTGCAGGGACTCGCCGCCGACCAGATCGACATCGCTCAGATCTCGGCCTTCACCTACTACCAGTCGCAGAACGCCGGTGCCGACATCGAACCGATCGGCGCGCAGATCACCCAGGAGGGCGCCGAGCCCGGCTACTTCTCGGTCGCCGTGAAGAACCCGGCGTCCGACGTCGAAACCCTCGCGGACTTCGCCGACCAGGCGGTCTGCTTCGTCAACCCCACCTCGACCTCGGGCTTCGCCGTTCCCATGGGCGGACTGCTCGAAGTCGGCGTGACGGTTCCCGAGGGCGACCGCGTCTTCGGCGAGGAGCACGACCTCAACGCCAAGAAGGTCGCCGAGGGCGTCGACTGCCAGGTCGGCTTCGTCCAGGACATCGACGCCGACCCGTTCATCGAGTCGGGTGAGCTCGTGGAGGTGCAGCGCGTGCAGGTCCCCGCAGCGCCCATCGTGCTGCAGGCGGCCCTGCCCCAGGAGGTCAAGGACCAGCTGTTCGAGGCTCTCGCCGACAGCACCCAGTCCGACCTGACCGACGCCGGCATCGAGCTCAACGAGTTCCTCACGGACGGCTGGTTCGGATACGGCGCCGTCGACGACGCGTACTACGACCTGATCCGTACCCTCTGCGACGAGATCGCGGACGAGGTCGAGGCCTGCCGGGCCTGACCCCGAACGCCCGAACCGCACACAGCCAGGAGCATTGAGATGACGAGCAGCGACACCCCCGCCGTCCGGATCACCGATCTGGGCAAGACCTATTCCGGAGCCGCCAAGCCGGCACTCGAGGGGGTGTCGCTGTCCGTCGAACCGGGCGAGATCGTCGTCCTGCTGGGCCTGTCCGGCTCGGGTAAATCGACGCTCCTGCGCCACGTCAACGGGCTCGAGACGCCGAGCACCGGGGGCGTCGTCGTCCTGCAGGAAAACGTCTCGGCCCTGCGCGGCGGCGACCTGCGAGCCCTCCGGGGCCGCATCGGATTCATCTTCCAGCAGTTCGAGCTCGTCGGTGCGCTCACCGCGCTCGAGAACGTCCTCACGGGCGGACTGCACGGACTGCGCGGCCCTCGCATCGGCATCCGCTCCTACCCGCGCGCCCTCCGCGAGAAGGCCCTCGGTCAGCTCGACCGTGTCGGACTGCTCGACGCCGCATACCAGCGCGCAGACAACCTCTCCGGCGGACAGCAGCAGCGCGTCGCGATCGCCCGCGCCCTCATGCAGGACCCCGAGATCCTCCTCGCCGACGAACCCGTCGCCTCGCTCGACCCCGAGTCGAGCAGCCAGGTCATGTCGCTCATCCGCGAGATAGCCGCCGAACGCCACCTCACCGTCATCTGCTCGCTGCACCAGGTCGACCTCGCCCTCAGCTGGGGCGATCGCATCCTCGGACTGCGCGCAGGACGGGTCGTGCTGGACACCCGCACCGATGACCTCACCCGCGAAGAGGTCATGGAGATCTACGGACGCGTGGCCACATCCACGAGCGAGATCACCGCCCTCGAGGATGAACTCGCCGAGGCCCGTGAGCAGGTCCTTGCACGACAGCTGCGCCGTTCCGCCGCCCGCGAGCACCTCGCGGAAGACTTCGCGAACGAGGAACCCGCGTGACCATCACCGCCCCAGCTCCCGCACCCGCGGCGCCCGAGGCCCTCGCGGAGCGGCTCGCCCGCGTGCCCCGCCCGGCGCCGCGCCTGTCGAACGTGATCTCCTACGGTGCGATCATCGTCATCCTGGCTCTCGGAGTCTGGTCGTTCATCGGCCTGGACTACAGCCTGAAGAGCCTCGACACCACGGTCAAGAACATCAACCGCTTCCTCGCCATGGCCACGCCCCTGCAGTGGCCCGGCTGGGAGGTCGCCGGTGAACGCCAGGCCGACGGCACCACCACGTACGTCACCACCTGGGTCGGCATGGAGCCGATCTGGCAGATGGGACTGACGATCGTCATCACCCTCGCGCTCGTGATCGCCGGCACCGCGCTCGCCGCTGCACTCTCCGTCCCCGTCGCCTATGGGGCCGCCCGCAACACGACCCCGAACGGCGCAGTCATGGTGCTGTGCCGTACGATCGGGGTCGTCGCGCGTGCCATCCCCGACGTGGTCTTCGTCGTGATCCTCGCCTTCCTCTGGTTCAACTCCGGAACTCTGCCGGCGATCGTCGCGATCGGCCTGCACTCGGTCGGCATGATCTCGAAGATGTTCGCCGACGCGATCGAGCAGATCGACGAGGGCCCGCGTCTCGCGATCCGCGCGGCCGGAGGGTCGAGGTCGCAGGAGTTCTGGTCGGGCGTCCTGCCGCAGGTGCTGCCCGCCTGGATCGCGATCGCCCTGCACCGCGCCGACATCAACCTGCGCGGCACCGTCATCCTCGGTGTCGTCGGCGTCGTCGGCATCGGATACGAGCTCGACGGCGCCCTGCACGGCGGACCCGCCGGCATGCGCCGCGTCATCCCGATCGTCGTCATCATCATCGTGCTGTGCGTGCTGTTCGAGATCGTCTCCTCGCTGCTGCGCACCCGCCTGCTGAACGTGCAGCCCACCGGCAAGGGCCTGGGCGACACGGTGGCCCGCTCCGTGCGACGCCGTGCCGGGGCATCCCGCTCGGTGCCAGGTGCGGATGCCGCGGCATCCGGCACCGTGTCGGTCGCGCAGGCGCGCAATCAGCGGATCGAGGCGGCGATGCATCGCCCCTGGGATCGTGCCCGCATCGGCAACACGCTGTGGATCTGGGCCGGCATCGTCCTCGTGATCGGCGCCTTCCTCTACGCCGCGCCCGACGTGTCGAAGATGCTGAACCCGTCGTGGAACGAACTCGTCGACCCGGCGCGCGATCGCGCCATCTGGCCCCCGCACTTCGGCAGCCGCAGCGTCGCCGACGTGGGCGCGGCCGTGCTGACGACCATCCAGATCGCGTTCGCCGCGACGCTGATGGCCGCGATCATCTCGGCAGTGGTCGGCCCGCTATCGGCGCGCAACGTCGCCCCGAACAGCTGGGTGCGCAACGCTTTCCGAGGCATCGCCCTGTTCATCCGCGCGATCCCCGACCTCGTCGTCGCGATCCTGTTCATCATCGCCGCCGGCATCGGCCCGCAGGCCGGAGCCCTCGCGCTCGGCATCGGCGGCGTCGGTCTCCTCGCCAAGCTCATCGGCGACTCGATGGAAGAGGTTCCCGCGGGTCCCGAGCGTGCGCTGACCTCGGGCGGAAGCACCCGCACACAGGTGTTCTTCTCCTCGACCGTGCCCCTGTCGGTGCCCGCCATGGTCGGACACCTCCTGTATCTGCTCGAGCAGAACATCCGCTCCGCGACGCTTCTGGGAATCGTCGGGGCCGGTGGCATCGGATTCCTGCTGCTGAACGCCCTGCAGGGGCGGCACTTCGATGAGGTGCTCGCCTATGTGCTCGTCATCATCGGGATGGTCGTCATCGTGGAGGGGGCATCCATGCTGATCCGGCGGGCGCTGAAGTAGCGGTCCGGCCGCGGGCCGGCGTTGCGCGTCGCGGACGTTGTTGCGCATAGCGGACCTTTCTCCACGAGAGGTCCGCTGGATGCAACAACGTCCGCCGGCTGCAACAGGACGAAGCAGCGGGCGGACGTGTCAACGTCGAGTTCAGGCGGCGAGCCAGAGCCCCCGGCGGTCGGTCGCGATGCGCAGGCCGGCAGCGACCGTCTCGTCGTCGCCGATGCGCGCGCCGCGGGCGATGAGCGCTCCGGCGCCGATGTCGGTGCGGACGCCGATGTGCGCGCCGTCACCGACGGCGGCTCCGGGACCGATGTGCGCGTGGGCGTCGATGTAGGCGTTCTCGCCGATCACGGCATCCGGTTCGATCCATGCGCCGCGGATGACATGGGCGCCGGCGCCGACGCGCGCACCCGGTTCGATATAGGCCCCGACCTCGACGATGGCTCGCGGGTGCACCTTCGCGCCGTGCGCGACGAGGCCCCGGCCATTGATGTGCTTGCGGTAGCGCAGCATCGTTCCCTGGTCGTCTTCGATATCGATGTAGTTCTTACCCAAGATTCCTCCCGTCCGGACGATTCCGGACAACAGGGTCAACAGGCGTTCCCCGAAATTCATTCCCGCCGGTGAATCCGTGTTCAGCGCTGGCAGGTCGGGCACCAGAACGTCACGCGTTCCCGGGTGGGGTCGTCGCCCTGCTCACCCGTGCGGATGGGCGTCGAGCACCGCCGGCAGGGACGTCCGGCGCGGCCGTAGACCCATGTGCCCTGGCCCGGGCGGTCGACGCCGGTGAAGGTGCGGTGGCGTCGGTCGCGGTTGGCGCGGATCGTGCGCGCGCCGAGGTCGAGAAGGGCTGCCGCATCGACGTCGGCGGCCGGGGTTGTCGGCAGGATGCCGCGGAGAAAGAGCAGTTCGGCGGCGTATTCGTTGCCGAAGCCCGCGACGTTGCGCTGCTCGAGGAGGGCGATATGGATGCTGCGGGGATCCGCTGCGATGCGTCGGACTGCTGCGGCGGCATCCCAATCATCGGCGAGCGGATCGGGGCCGAGATGTCCGAGGAGCTGCGTCTCGTCCCGGGTGGGGATCAGTGCGATGTCGGCGATGTCGACGCCGACGGCATCCTGTGCGTCCGTGCCGACGATCGCGCGCACACGGAACGCCGGATGCCGCCACCGCTCACCCGGGCGGTAGAGCAGCCAGGCGCCGTCCATGCGCAGATGGGAATGCAGGCTGCTCTCGCCGATGCGCAGCAGGAGGTGCTTGCCGCGGGGAATGCACCCGTGCACCGTCTGACCGGTGAGGTCGGCGGTCGCAAGCGCCGGCACGCGCAGGTCGAAGCGCGTGATCTCGTGGCCGGCGAGGGCCGCGTTCAGCCGCTGCGCCGTGCGGAAGACGGTGTCGCCCTCAGGCACGGTGCTCCGTCACTGCGGATCGTGCGGCGAGGTCGCGGGCGAGCATCGTGGAACCGGCGACGGCGGCGGGCATGGCGATGATCGCGCCGAGGGGCACGAGGAAGCACAGCTGCGTCGCGACGCCGAAACCGATCACGCGGGCGCGGCCGGACGCGAGGATCTCGGAGCGCGAGTAGGTGGTGAGGCCACGGGCGTCGAAGGCGCGACCGGTGAGCTCGCGGGCGAGGAGCCGCCCGGACAGCAGCAGGTTCGTGACGGTCGCGAGCGGGCCGCCGAGGAGGGGGATGAGGCCGATCACCAGGGTGACGAGGGCGACGAGGACGCCGAGCACGATGAGGCGCAGGCCCTCGCCGATGCTCGTGGCGAAGGACGTGTCTCCCGTCGGCTCCTCGCCGAGGGAGCGTTCTACGCCGCGCCAGATCCGCTGGTAGAAGGGATCGCCGATCATGAGGGTCAGCGCCGTGAACACGGCGGCAGACAGGGCGAGGGCCGCGATGAAGACGACGGCGCCCACGCCGAAGCGGAGCATGCCCTGCCACGGTGCGCTCCAGCCGTCGGCGAACGGGGTCATCCAATCGGCGATTGCGCCGAGGGAGAGGCCGAGGGGGATGAGTGCGGCGAGCAGGACGGCTCCGGCGATGAGCGCCGGGATGATGCCGAGCGCCAGGAGTCGCGGGTGGCTCTTCCACATGCTGAAACCGCGCAGCAGCGTCGAGACGCCGAGACCGAACTCCCGAACCATGCCCTCAGAGTAGCTCGCCGCCATCGCGCTCAGATGGCCTTGCGCAGGGTGTACCCGCGAGGCGTGGGTGAGAAGCCCGCGGTCTGCAGGGCGAGGGCGAAATTGGTGCCGTAGACGGGGTCGCCGTTGACCTTCTCGACCGTGAGCGTGTCGAGCCGGCGCGTGCGCGCGGTGGTGACCAGATCGGATGCCGCGGCCCGCAGCACCTCGGGATCATCATCGAAGGCGAGCACGGTGCGTCCGCCGCGTTCGATGTAGAGCACGAGGGAGCCGTCGACGAGCACGACGAGCCCGCCTGCTTTGCGACCGGGTCGGTGGCTGACGCCATCGCGGCGGGGCCAGGCGAGGGCAGCACCGTAGGGATTCGCCGGATCGGTCGCCGCGAGCGTGATGGCGGTCAGAGGGGCGGGATCGGGAAGGTTCGCGAACGTGCGCAACCGGTCGACGGTCGCGGATGCCGCGAACTGGGCGGCGCCGAGCCTCTCGATCACATAACCACGGCGGCAGTGCCCGGCCTCTTCGAACCCGGCGAGGATCCGGTACATCTGGGCGAAACCACCGGGAACGCCCTCGGATTGCACAGCGCCGCGGGTGACGACGCCGTACCGGTCGAGGAGGAGTCCGGCTGCCACCGTCGCCCGCTTGCCGGCATCCGCCATCCGCGACACAGCATCCGCGCCCGCACCGTCCAGCGCGGGCAGCGCCGACCAGCGCCCGCCGGTGAGGGTCGGGCGCGCAGCGGGTGCTCCGGCGAAGGAGACTCCGCGGAACGTCCGCGCGCGCGGCGCGCGTCGAACCGACTTATGGGCCTGAGACCCGCCGGCCAGAAGCTGGCGCACGGGGGAGAAGGTGTCATTCGTCACACGCCCGGCCCAGGTCAGCGTCCACAGGGCGTCGAGCACGGACTGCTCGTTCTCGGCTCCCGCACGTTCGCGGAGTTGCCCGGCGAACGAGGCGCCGCCGTGCGACAGCGCAGCCAGGAGTCGTCCCTCCAACGAGTCGTCGGCGATGTCGCCCTCCGGCTCAGGAAGGGTGAACGGCGCGATGTCGACCGGATGCAGCGAGATCCAGCCATCGCGGCCGGGGAGCGTGCCGTGGCCCGTCCACACGACTTCACCGTTCGCGGTGAGGTCATCCAGCATCGCCGGCGCGTAGTCGTGCACGCGTGAAGGCAGGACGAGGGACTCCCAGGCACTCGCCGGGATCGGCATTCCGGCGAGTTGCTCGACGACCTCCAGTACGCCATCGACGCCCTCCAGAGGACGGGTCATGTGCTGCCAATCGGGCAGGAACCGGGCGAACGCCTCGGGGGAGACGGGCTCGACGCTGCCGCGGATCGCTGCGAGCGAGCGCATGCGCAGGCGACGCAGAACCTCGGTATCGCACCACTCCGGGTCGGTTCCGCTCGTCGCCGACCCCTCGGCGAGGAAGTACCCGCTCGTGACACGGCCCGCCTGCTCGAGCCTCTGCAGCGCGTGCCGGGCGACGGCCGCTCCGATTCCGAAGCGGGTGGCCACGGCATCCGTCGTGAACGGGCCGTGCGTGCGTGCGAATCGTGAGACGAGGTCGCCCAGGGGATCGGCGAGCGGCTCGAGGAAGGCGACGGGGATACCGGTGGGCAGCGCCACGCCGAGAGCATCGCGCAGACGGCCGGCGTCCTCGATCGCCGCCACACGGGGTGCGCCGCCGATGGTCACCGGAATCGCCCGTCGGGCAGACATCAGCGCGTCGAGGTGCGCCGTCGCGATCGAGGCCGAAGCCCGTTCCGAGTCGCTATCCGCGAGCCGGGAGGCGACCTCCGCGGCATCCAGCGGGCCCAGCGTGCGCAGGAGATCCGCGACGCCCTCGAGGCCACGGGCGCGGCGGTCGGGGTCGAGGCGCTGAGCCTCCCGCTCGAACTGGGCGATCACGCCGGGATCGAGCAGTTCGCGCATCTCGACCGTGCCGAGCAGTTCGCTGAGTAACGCGGGATCGACCGACAGCGCGGCGGCACGACGCTCGGCGAGCGGGGAATCGCCTTCGTACATGAACGCGCCGACATAGCCGAAGAGCAGATCGCGGGCATAGGGCGAGGGCTGCGCGGGTTCGGTCTCGACCAGGCGCACCGTGCGCTCGGCGATTGCTGTCGTCAGGCGTCGCAACGAGGGGAGATCGTAGACATCCTGCAGCACTTCCCGCAGGGTCTCGAGGATCACGGGGAACGTCGGGTGGCGCCGGGCGACTTCGAGCAGCTGGGCCGAACGCTGACGCTGCTGCCACAGGGGCGTGCGCTTGTTCGGGTTCATCCGCGGCATGAGCAGGGCGCGCGCCGCGCACTCCCGGAATCGGGAGGCGAAGAGCGCGGACCCGCCGACCTCGGTCGTGACGAGGTTCTCCATCTCATCGACGTCGAAGACGAACAGCTCGGCGCCGGGAGGTTCGGCATCGGCATCCGGCACCCGCACGATGATGCCGTCATCGCTCGCGACCGCGGAGCTCTCGACGCCGAGCCGTTCGCGCACCCGTGCATTGATCGCCAGTGCCCACGGCGCGTGCACCTTCATCCCGTAGGGGGAATGCAGGATCACCCGCCAGTCGCCGACCTCATCGCGGCCGCGCTCGACCGTGAGCGTCCGGTCGGTGGGCAGGGTGCCGGTCGCTTCGCGCTGTTCGCGCAGGTGCGCGAGGAGGTTCGCGCGCGCCTGCTCATCGAGCCCGGCGTCGATCAGTCTCTGCGCAGCCTTCTCGGGGGTAGCCGCGGCGACTTCGCGGGAGAAGCGGCCGAGGGCCTCGCCGAGCTCATAGGGGCGCCCGAGGCCGTCGCCGTGCCAGAAGGGGAGCTTGCCGGGCTGACCGTAGGCGGGAAGGACATTGACCCGGTCGTGCGTGATTTCGGCGATGCGCCAGCTCGTCGTCCCGAGAGTGAAGACATCGCCCACGCGCGACTCGTAGACCATCTCCTCATCGAGCTCGCCCACGCGGCGCCCCGCTCCCTCGCCCGCGACGAAGACCCCGAAGAGTCCGCGGTCGGGGATCGTGCCGCCGCTGGTCACCGCGATCCGCTGCGCTCCCGGCCGCCCGGTGAGCGTGCCGGCATCGCGATCCCAGACCAGACGCGGGCGGAGCTCGGCGAACTCGTCCGAGGGGAACCGGCCGGCCAGCAGGTCGAGCGTCGCCTCATATGCCGAGCGCGGAAGGGACTGGAACGGCGCCGACCGTCGCACCGTCTCGAACCAGCCCTCAACCGTTATCGGCGCAAGGGCGCAGGCGGCGACCGTCTGCTGGGCGAGGATATCGAGCGGATTGCGCGGCACGGCGATCGCCTCGATCTTGCCCGCCAGCATCCGCTCCGTCACGATCGCGGTGTGCAGCACATCGCCGCGGTGCTTCGGGAAGAGCGCCGCCCGGCTGACCTCGCCGACCTGGTGTCCGGCGCGGCCGACGCGCTGCAGGCCGGATGCCGCGGAGGAGGGGGCCTCGACCTGGATGACGAGGTCGACGGCGCCCATATCGATGCCGAGCTCGAGGCTGCTCGTCGCGACGACGCATCGCAGCACGCCGCTCTTGAGCTCTTCCTCGACGAGTGCCCGTTGCTCCTTGGAGACGGACCCGTGGTGCGCCTTCGCCAGCACCATCTCGGCATCGCCCGCGCGCTCGGTGTGGATCTCGTTCAAGCGCCCCGTGAGACGTTCGGCGAGGCGCCGCGAATTGGCGAAGACGATCGTCGAGGTGTTCTCGAGGACGCGGTCGACGATCGCCTCCTCGACATGCGGCCAGACGGACCCGGTCACCTCGGTGTACTCGGCCTGCTCGTCATCGGGCGCGGGCGCACCGGGAGGAGGCGGCGGATTCGTCATATCGTCGATCGGAACAGTGACGGAGAGCTCGAACGTCTTTGAAGCGCGCGGCGCGACGATCTCGACGGGGGAGGCGCCGCCGAGGAAGCGGGCGACCTCGTCGATGGGGCGCACAGTCGCCGACAGCCCGATGCGCTGCGCGGGTGCAGCCTCGGGGTTCGCGGTGCGGCGCAGGGCGTCGAGCCGTTCGAGGCTCACGGCCAGATGGGCGCCGCGCTTGGTCGCGGCGACCGCGTGGATCTCATCGATGATCACCGTATGCACATCGCGCAGGGTGTCACCCGCACGGCTCGTCAGCATCAGATACAGCGACTCGGGGGTCGTGATGAGGATGTCGGGCGGGGCGGCGACCAGTTTCCGGCGATCCGACGAGGTCGTATCGCCCGAACGCACGCCGACCGTGACGCCCGGGGCGTCGAGGCCCAGGCGCCGGGCCGACTGCCCGATGCCGACCAGCGGCGAGCGCAGGTTGCGCTCGACGTCGACGCCGAGGGCCTTGAGTGGCGAGATGTAGAGGATGCGGGTTCCGGTGCTCTCGGGAACAGCCGCCTTCTCGCGGAAGACCCGGTCGATCGCCCAGAGGAATGCCGAAAGCGTCTTACCGGAGCCGGTCGGGGCGACGACGAGGGCGTTCTTGCCGGCGGAGATCGCCTCCCAGGCGCCGGCCTGCGCGTTCGTCGGCGCCTCGAACGCCCCGCGGAACCAGTCACGGGTCGCCGCGGTGAATCGGTCGAGAACATCGCTCACCCCTCCATCATCACGCCTGCCGTCGACATCGGGCCCGTCGGCGCACAACAATGACCGATGGCCGTGTTCTCGCCGTTGGAATCGCAGGCGTCCGTGCGCCACGATGGAGCATCGCTGGCGGGCGTCCGCCAGAAAAAGAAGCGCGGCCGGCCTCGAGGTCGAGGCCGGCCGCGCCGGGTGTTCGTGCTAAATGGCGTCAGCTCTGCGTGCGAGCCTTCCGCGCGAGCACCAGGCCCGCGCCGCCGAGGAGCATGATCAGAGCGATGCCGAGAGCAGCAACGGGCAGATCCGAACCGGTGGTGGCGAGGCCCGTCTCGTCACCGGTCTCGCCGTCGGTCGCGTTCGAAGCGTCCGCCGCGTCGGCGTCAGCGTCTACGGCTTCGGCGTCGTTGTTGGCGCCGTCTGCGTCGGTGCCTTCGGTCGCGTCGGTCGCGTCGGTCCCGTCGGTTCCGTCGGTGCCTTCGGTTGCGTCGGTTCCGTCGGTTCCGTCGGTGCCTTCAGCCGCGTCGGTGCCTTCGGTCGCGTCGGTTCCGTCAGCGTCCACGGCTTCGGTGTCGTTGTTAGCGCCATCTGCATCGGTGCCGTCGGTTTCGTCATCTGCGAGGACACCGACCGTCATCTGGGCGGAGAAGCCCTCAGCCTCGTAGAGGCCGAAAACCTGGCAGTCACGGTCGAGAATGCCGTCGTTCTGGCTCTGCACGAATCGAGCGCCGACACCGTCGCGGTTGATTTCGAAGTTGTAGGTGCCTTCGTCAGATGCGGTGCTGCAAAGAGAAACGGTCGTACTCTCGCCAACCGTGCCAGAGACCGTGAGCAAACCGTCCACGACTGTAGCTGCATCGGCGGAGTCCTCGCACACCGTCACCTCGGAGTCGGCGATGACGGACATCGGGACATCGATCGCGTTCGTCGTTACGTCCCAGCGGATGGTGGAGCCAGCGGGCACCGTCGCGAGATCCGTGTTAACGGCAACCTGGGCGGTCAGCTCGACGCCACGGGCAGCAAGTGCGTCAATGTCCTCTTCTGTCAGGAAGGGGGCATAACAGTGGTAATCATTCGGCTCGCTCACGCACCAGACCATTTCCTGCAGGCTGGCGCGGTCAGCTGTGGTTCCATCGGCGCGGATGAGCTTCTCGCCAAGGAAGGGGTGGTTGATTACGTGCCCTTCCGATGTCAGCGCCTTGATCGCGTTCTTCTGGCGCTCATCGAGGTGATCCGGCTCAATGTCGGTGGGGAACGGGATGACGACAGGACCTGCCACGCCTGTGGGACTCTCGTCAGCGGTCAGCTGCTGAACGAGCTCATTGTTTCCGTTCGTTCCGCCGCACGTGTGGAGTTCGAAGTTGCTGCAGAACATCCACGTGCTCACGGGGCTGCCGGTGGTGCTGTCGTAGTAGACCGCACAGAGCGGGGGCGCAGCATCGGCGATCATGGTGCCCTGCGAGTTGTACATCGGGACGATCTCGCCACTGTTGTAAGCCTCGAGACGCGGGCCGGAGATGTTGACTGCGGCGGCACTGGGTGCGTTGTTCGTCTCGCCCGCGCACAGCTCAGCGCTGAACGCGGTCGCCGGCTCGACGGGCGCAGCAGCCTCTGCCGCCGGGGCTGTGATGATGCCGGCGACGAGCGCACTGGCAGCAAGCGCGAACGCGGCCAGCACGGCGCCGGCGCGGCGCATGGCCGGGTATTGGGATTCTGAGCGCGTGGACACGCGTCTCCTCCTTCGATCGGGGATGGGGTTCGGGGAACTGCGCACCGTTGCGCCGGGTCTCCTTGCAAGTCGTGCAACAGAGCGCACAGAGGAAGAGACTCGTCTCATAGTCGTTCATTACGCGAAACACAAATTTTGTGTGAATCTCGGGAATGTCGGCGCCAGTTTAGGGGACCAGCCTCCGAGACGCGGATTCATGCTTCCGTTGAATGGAAGTTCATCCGCTATTTCATCCGCTCGCGGCGACACGCCGGTGCCGTACCGTGGAGGCATGGCCGATCACGACATGAGCAGCAGTGAAGCGCGTCAGCGCGCCACGTGGGGGATCGGCATCGCCCTCGGAATGGTCGTCGGCGTCGCGATGGGCTCAGCGCTCGACAACATGGGGGTGGGGATCGCGATCGGTATCGCCGTCGGACTGGTCGTGGCGATCGGGATCATGCAGATCGGTCGCCGGCGGCATCCCGGTGCGCCAGAGGATGCTCCTGATGCGCCTTCCGCGGACGGCGGTGCCGGGCCCGACGAACGGCCCTGACCGCAGGCTCAGTCGCCCGCGGCATCCCTCCACTTCTCGAGGAAGACCCGCACATCGAGGAGTTCGTCTTCGGAGATGCTGTGCGTCAGCCCCGGATACACGCGGCCGACGAGGTCGGAGTGATCCGGCAACCACTGGGCGGTGTGATCGACGAGCGGCGCCGGGATCACATCGTCATGGGTGCCGCGGCCCCAGAACACCGAGGGGCGCAGTTCCTGCAGCGCCGCATCATGGGGGAGTTCTCCCGGTGAGGCATAGCCGCTCAAGGCGACCACCGCGCCGAACCGCTCGGGTGCGAGGCGCAGCGCCTGCAGGGCGACGGCCGCTCCCTGCGAGAAGCCGAGCAATGCGACCGAAGACGCATCGGCGGCTGCGGCATCCAACCAGGCGAGAAAAGCTTGACCAGCGTGCGTGACACTCTCGGGATCACGGCCGTTCAACCCCTCGATCGCATACCAGGACCGCCCCGGCGCGGGCCACGGTGGTGTGAGGGGAGCGGCGACCGAGGCGACCGCGATGCCCCCGGGCAGATGGGGCACGAGCCCGAACAGGTCGTGCTCGTCGGCTCCGTAGCCGTGGAGCATGACGAGCAGGGGCAGTCCGTCTCGTGCGCCGGCGCTCCAGCGCGTGGCAGCCGCATCGATCATCAAGGAATCGCTCACGGCCCCATCCTGCCACCGGGCTCCGACACTGGTAGAAAAGAGGCATGGCGGTGCGCACACCTGATCCCGATCCCGACGGCGGAGACGACGAGCTCCCCGAGTTCGGCGAGCTGCCCGCCGATGCCAGTAACCCGGGCTGGTTGAGCGAGTTCGAGCTCGCCGAAGCCCGACGGCGCATGCCCATGCTCTACGTCGAGGCGATCCCCGTGCGCACGGATGGTGCCGGACAGGTGACCGAGATCGGCATCCTGCTGCGCTCGACCCCCGTGGGGGAGATGACCCGAACGATCGTGTCGGGGCGCGTGCGCTTCGGCGAGACGGTGCGCGATGCGCTGTTCCGCCACATCGAGAACGATCTCGGTCCCATGGCCTTCCCGCTGCTCCCGCCGCAGCCGCTGCCGTTCACGGTGGCCGAATACTTTCCGCTCCCGGGCGTCAGCGCCTATCACGATGAGCGGCAGCATGCCGTCTCGCTCGCGTTCGTCGTCCCTGTCACGGGCACCTGCGAACCGCGGCAGGACGCGCTCGAGGTCACCTGGTTCACGCCCGAGGCCGCGGCATCCGATGATGTCGCCGCGGAGATGGAGGGCGGTCGCGGTACCCTCATCCGCCATGCTCTGGCGAGCCTCGGCCTGCTGCGCTGACGCACCGGTCGGCTCGAAGGGGGATCAAGCTCTCGGCTGCTGATACCTGTCAGTCGAAAAGGCGGTTGTCTGCCGAAACGGGCCGTTTCGGCAGACAACCGTCGGAATGGCTGACAGGTGTCGGACACGTGCGCGCCCGAGAAGTCAGGACCGGGGTCAGCCGGCGGTGACTCCACCATCGGCGACGAATTCCGCACCGGTCGCGAAGCTCGCGTCGTCACTGGCGACGAAGGTGATGAGCGCCGCGATCTCCTCCGGGCGTCCGAGGCGTCCCATCGGGGTGCCCGCGATGAGCATGTCGCGGTCGGTCTCGCCGAGGATCGGGGTGTCGATGAAGCCCGGGTGAACCGAGTTGACCCGCACGCCCTCCTTGGCCCAGCCGAGCGCGGTCGTCTTGGTGAGCAGGCGCACGGCGCCCTTGGCGGCGTGGTAGGCGGGGCTGACCCCGGATCCGACGATGCCGTACATCGAGCTGGTGTTGACGACCGAGCCGTGTCCGCTCTTCTTCAGGGCCTCGGCTGCGGCCTTCATGCCGAGGAAGACGCTCGTCTGGGTGACGGCGATGACCTTGTCCCAGGTGGCGAGCGAGGTGACCTCGATCGGTTCGTTGTCGCCGATGCCGGCGTTGTTGATGAGCACGTCCAGACCGCCGAAGGTCTCGATGGTCTTCGCGACGGCGGCGTCCCATCCGGCTTCGCTCGTGACGTCGAGGTGGATGAACAGCGCGGTGCCTCCGGCCTTCTCGATCTCGCCGACGACCTGAGCGCCGAGGTCGTCCTGGACGTCGGCGATCACGACCGATCCGCCCTCGGAAGCGATGCGCAGAGCCGTGGCCCTGCCGATTCCGCTGGCGCCGCCGGTAACGAGTGCTGTGCGGCCTTCGAAACGAGTCATGTTCTCCTCTTTCCTCGGTGGGTCGCCCCAGCATCCGCTGAGGGCTGTCCTCGAGTCAACAGGAAATCCGGGATTTACATTCCCATGCATGTTTCGGATGCTGTCGCCAACGCCCGCGAAGAGATCAGCCCCGCGTGAGCCGGCTGATCTCGGCGATGAACTCATCGACGTCGGATTCGGCGGTGTCGAAGCTGCACATCCAGCGCACTTCGCGCCGGGTCGCATCCCAGTCGTAGAAGCGGAACCTCTCGCGCAGGCGGTCGGCCACGCCCTCGGGCAGGGTCGCGAAGACGCCGTTGACCTGGGTGGGCTGGGTGAATTCGACGCCACGGATCGTGTCGTCGGCAATGCCCTGCTCGACCCCGGTGCGCAGGCGTGCGGCCATGGCGTTGGCGTGGCGGGCGTTGCGCAGCCAGAGGTCGCCCTCGAGCAGGGCGATGAGCTGCGCCGAGACGAAGCGCATCTTGGAGGCGAGCTGCATCGAGAACTTGCGTCCGAAGATCAGGCCGTCGGATGCTGCGGGGTCGAGGACGACGATCGCCTCGCCGAGCATCGCGCCGTTCTTCGTGCCGCCGAAGCTGAGCACGTCGACTCCGGCGTCGCTGGTGAAAGCGGCGAGCGGGAGGTCGAGGGCGGCGGCGGCATTGGCGATGCGGGCGCCGTCCATGTGCAGGCGCATGCCGTGCCGGTGTGCGTGCTCGGCGAGCGCGCGGATCTCGTCGGGCGTGTAGAGCGTGCCGAGTTCGGTCGACTGGGTGATCGAGACGACCAGGGGCTGCGCGCGGTGCTCGTCACCCCAGCCCCAGGCTTCGCGGTCGACGAGTTCCGGGGTGAGCTTGCCGTCCTCGGTGGGTACAGTGAGCAGCTTCATGCCGCCCATGCGTTCGGGGGCGCCGCCCTCGTCGACGTTGATGTGCGCGGTGGATGCGGTGATCACGGCCCCCCAACGCGGCAGCATCGACTGCAGGCCGACGACGTTCGCGCCGGTTCCGTTGAAGACGGGGAAGGCCTGGACGCCGTCGCCGAAGTGCGAGGCGAAGACCTCCTGCAGGCGCTCGGTGTAGGCGTCCTCCCCGTAGGCGATCTGGTGTCCGCCGTTCGCGGCGGTGATCGCCGCGAGCACCTCGGGGTGGATGCCGGAGTAGTTGTCGGACGCGAATCCGCGCACCTGGGGGTCGTGAAGCATGCTCATCCTGTTCAGCCTAGGTCGGTGACCCATGGCAGGTCGATGGTGCGATCGTTGAGATCGGCGGGGTCGTGGTTCCAGAGTGCGGCGATCGCGGCTGCGAGGTCGGCGGGCTGCAGGGTGCGGGCGCGGAAGACGACGGATGCTGCGCGCAGCGGTTCGCCCGAATCCCGGGCGCTCTTCGCGAATCCGTGCGCGACGGCGCGCGTCCACGCTTCGCCGGCGGCCTTCATCGCGGCATAATTCGCGCCTCCGGCGAGGGGGCGGGCGACGGCGGTGGAGGACACGGTCGCGAAGCGCCCGGCATCTGATGCGCGCAGCGCCTGGTCGAAGGCGTGCGAAGTCGCCCGGATTGCGCCGAATGCGGGGAGGAGGGCAGCGAGGTCGTCGTCGCTCTGCCCGGCGAGTCCTCCGCCACCGCGCCAGCCGCCGACGAGCGGGATGACGCCGTCGACGGCACCGAGCCGCGCGGCGAGGGCGGTCATGTCGTCGAGGGAGGAGGCATCCGCCACGACCGTCTCAGCACCGGTCGCATCGAGGGCGGCCAGCCTCTCAGCAGTGCGCCCGGTTGCGATGACGCGGGCCCCCGCCTCGCGCAGCGCGCCGGAGACGGCGAGGCCGGCCGCGCTCGTCGCGCCGGCGAGCACGATCACGCGTCCGGAGGCGGTGGGCTCAGTCATCGCCCGCCCGGATGCCCGCGGTCGAGGCGATCACCTCGCGCATCTTCTTCTCGAGTGCTTCGAAGAACATCGACAGGGGGAACTCGTCGTCGAGCACGGCATCCGTGTATCCCTTGGGTGCCCCGGCGAGGATCTCATCCGGCAGGCCCCGGGCCCAGAGCGATGCCGGGTTCGGGGCGACGACGCCGCGCACGAGGTCGTAGGCGGCGAGCCAGTGCGCGGTCTTGGGGCGGTCGATCGAGCGCCAGTACAGATCATCGATCGCCTCGCCGAGGGCGATCACGGCATCGGGCACCTCGTCCCAATCGAACGACAGCGCGGTATCGGTCCAGTGCAGCACGCCCCGCTGGTGCAGCCAGGCGAACAGCAGTTGTCCGCCCAGTCCGTCGTAGTTGCGCGCACGGGAGCCGGTGATCGCGAAGCGGAAGATCCGGTCGAAGATCACCGCGTACTGCACGAGCTCCGCATGCTCGCGCATCTGCTGCTCGAGGGGGGAGAGGTCATCGGCGATGCCGAGGCGCCGCGAGATCGCCACCGATTCGCGGAAGGCCGTCAGATCGCACCGCAGCTCCTCGAGCGAGTAGAGGAAGTAGGGCATGCGCTGCTTGATCATGAAGGGGTCGAAGGGCAGATCGCCGCGCATGTGCGTGCGGTCGTGGATGAGATCCCACATGACGAAGGTCTTCTCGGCGAGGTCTTGATTGTCGAGAAGGCGGGCGGCGGGCTCGGGGATGTCGAGCTTCGTGATCCCGGATGCTGCGCGCACCACGCGCCGGTATCGTGCCGCTTCGCGGTCCTGGAAGATCGCGCCCCACGTGAACGCCGGGATCTCGCGCATCGCCACGGTCTCGGGGAAGAGGACAGCGGAGTTCGTGTCGTACCCCGGCGTGAAGTCGATGAGCCGCAGCGAGACGAACAGGCGGTTGCCGTAATCGCCGGCTTCGAGGGCCGCGATGAATTCGGGCCAGATGGTCTCGACGATCAGCGCTTCCACGCAGCGATCGGGGGAACCGTTCTGCGTGTACATCGGGAACACCACGAGGCGACGGATTCCGTCGACGCGGTGCTGCTGCGGCTGGAACGCCACGAGTGAGTCGAGGAAATCCGGAACACCGAACCCCTCCACCGCCCATTTCTCGAAGTCGCGGACGGAGGCGGCGAGATAGGCGGCGTCATGGGGGAACGCGGGCGCGAGCGCGCGGATGCCGGCGATGATCGCCGCCACATGGTTCGCGGCTTCGGCGACCGGGCCCGTGACCGAGCCGTCCTTCGTCTGCAGAGCGCGAAGCGCGATCGCTGCATCCTTCAGCTGCCGCCACGCCGCAGACGACTCGGCGACGGAGGCGTCCTCGACGACCTCGGGCTCGCCGATCACGGGAGAGGTCAGAGTGGTGTTCTGAGTCTGAGTGGGCATCATCGACTCCGATCGCGACAAAAGTCGGAATATTTCCGGCAGAAAAGATTCAGTGCAGATATTCTTCCACTTATGGAAGATGCTGTCGACCGCCAGATCCTCGCCGCGATCTCCCGCGACGCCCGGGCCACGCTCGCCCAGTTGTCGGATGCCGTGGGGCTGTCGAGCTCCGCCGTGCAGTCGCGGCTGCGGCGGCTCGAATCCCGCGGCGTCATCACCGGGTACCGACCGATCCTCGATCCCGATTCCCTCGGCAAACCCCTCGCCGCCTTCATCGAGATCACCCCGCTCGACCCCGGCCAACCCGACAACGCCCCCGATCTGCTCGCGCCCCTCAGCGAGATCGAGGCGTGCCACTCGATCGCCGGCGATGCCAGCTACATGCTGTTCGTCCGTGTCGCATCGCCGCGCGCACTCGAGAAACTCGTCGCCGATATCCGCGCCGCGGCGAACGTCAGCACCCGCACGACGGTCGTGCTGCAGACCTACTACGAGAACCGTCCGATCGTCGCCGACTGAGTGCGAGTGCACGCCCCGCCGAGCGCAGATGCATCAGCGCCGCGACTAGGATTCTGAAGCGTGGCAGCATCCTCGAAACGCACGAAGCAGGCAGCGAAGCGCAAGCCGGTCCGCACGAGCGGGAACCCCGCCCGACGCCCCATCGTCGAAGCGCCCCCGGTCACCGCGAAGGACTGGATCGGCGCCGCACGTCTGCGCACCCTGCCGCTCGCGGTCGCCCCGGTCATCATCGGCACGGGCGCCGCGCAGATCGTCGACTCGGCGTTCCACTGGGTCATCGCCCTCGCGTGCCTCGCGGTCGCCGTGCTGCTGCAGATCGGCGTGAACTTCACGAACGACTACAGCGACGGCATCCGCGGCACCGACGCCCATCGTGTCGGACCCGCCCGCCTCACCGCCTCCGGCCGTGTGCCCGCGAAGACCGTGCTGAGGATCGGACTGGTGTTCTTCGCGCTCGCCGCAGTCGTGGGCCTGGCGATCATCATCCGCACGGGCCAGTGGTGGATGCTGGCGGTCGGCGCCGCCTGCATCGTCGCGGCATGGTTCTACACCGGAGGCAAGCGCCCCTACGGGTACATGGGTCTCGGCGAGGTCTTCGTCTTCGTCTTCTTCGGTCTCGTGCCTGTGCTCGGCACGACCTGGGTGCAGGCCTTCGTGCTTCCCGACGAGGCCTGGTTGGGGGCGGTAGCCGCCGGACTCTTCGGCTGCGCCGTGCTCCTCGCGAACAACCTGCGCGACATCGACGAGGACCGACTCGTCGGAAAGCGCACCCTGACGGTGAAGATCGGCAAGCGCGCCACACAGATCGTCTACACGGCGTTCGTCATCGTGCCGTTCCTGATCAGCGCGTTCCTGGCGCTGTTCTATCCGATCGCGTGGCTGGCGCTGCTGGCCCTGCTCGCGGGGCTCCCAGCGATCGCGATCGTCTGGTCGTACCAGCGAGCCCGTGAACTCGTCGTCGCCCTCGGACTCACGTCCCTGACGGCGCTCGCATACGCCGGCGCGCTGTACTGGGCGTTCGCCGGCTGAATCGCGCTCTCACAGAACGCTGGCGTTGGTGTTGCCGGACGGGTAGGCATGGGGAAGGCGGTAGCCGAACTCCTCGCGGAGCATCTGTGACGCCGCATCGACCCGCGTGCGCACGAGCGCCAGCACGGCGAGGCCGATCAGGCCGATGATCGCTGCGGCCGGCATCCATGCCAGAGCCTGCCAGGGGCCGTACGCGAGGAATCCGAGCACGATGATGGCGATCGTCGCCCAGTACCTCGTGACCGCGTCGACGGCGTCGGTGCGCCGGGTAGCGGCATCCAGCGCCACGGAATGATCGCGGGCGGAGGCGGTCCTCCCGCGAACGCGCTTGATTGTTCGGCGCAGATCGATGAGATCCGCGACCCATGTTGCGAGAAAGATCACGGCGCAGACCATGAGGACGAGTGCCGCGACCAGCCAGGGGAGGCCCGGTGCGAACACTCGGGTGAGGATGAGCACGACGATGTCGAGGAGGACCACCCACCTCGCGATCGCTGAGATCCGGCCTGCTGTCGTGATCTCTCTGCGGTCGCGGTCGCGGATCGTCGCCTTCAGCTCACGGTTCTTCTTAGCTATGTAAAAGTGCTCGCGGCCTTGCAACCCGCGGGCCTCGCCGGGAACAGTATCGGCGACCGTGCGCCTCCACTGCCAGGAGCGCAGGACGGGGACGAAGATCAGAGCCGCGAGCATCAGACCGATGACCAGGAACGTCAGCGTCACCGCGAGGGGAATGCTGGCCGCAGCGTACACGGCTGCCGCCAGGAGGACTACCGCCGCGATAATGATGATGCTCGCGAGAGCGGGTGCATAGGGCGAACCGTTGACCGCCCCGAGAATCATGACACTCGCGCGGATCGCATTCCGATTCGCGGAAGAACGCGCGAGCATATCCGCGAGAGCCAGGCGACGTGAGGTGAGGGCGAAACCGCTGGCCAGGCTGAACAGCGCGATACCCGTGAAGCTCGCGACCAGCGGGCCGCCGAGGAGGGAGAGCAGATCGTCGGCGCCCGAGTAGTACCGCTCGGGAAGCGCGAACACGGCGAGGAAGACGAACGCGAGCACTAGCCCGGCGCCCGTCGCCGCGGCCCAGAGCTTCTGCACGATGCTGTCGGTCAGCAGCATCGCCCGCGTCGGGGCCACCTCGGGGCGGCGGTAGCGCTCATCCCCGACGAAGGGGTAGTCGATCCGCCAGGTCTTCATCGGCGCCGGTTCTCCGGTCGGGTCAGCGGTCGGTGTCGGCTTCGGCGTCGAGCACTGCGTCCTCGGCGTCGGCATCCTGCTCTGCCGCGCTCTGGTGGCCGGTGGCCTCGCGCTCGGTGCGGCGCTCGTACATCTTCGAGGACGCTCCGCTCAGCGGCTCGCGCAGGAACAGGATCGAGATGCTCATGCCGATGAGGGCGGCGAAGATCGCGGTGAGCCACCACAGCTCGCGCATGATCGGGAAGAACACCCACATGATGGCAAGGGGGATGAGGAAGGCCAGCAGCCGCAGTACGGAGTACACGAGCAGGGGAGGCAGCTTCTTCATGCCCCCATTCTACGTCCGGTGCACGGTCCGACCTCCGGGAACGGTTCCCGGCCTAGACTGAATGCGTGGCGCGAATACTGATCGTCGGCGGCTTCCTCGCCCTCATCTTCTGGATCTTCAGCATCGTCGACTGCGCTGTGCAGCCGTCGACGCGGCACCGTGGTGTCCCCAAGGGCGCGTGGGTGGCCATCGTCATCCTGATCCCGGTCATCGGCGGCATTCTCTGGTTCGTGCTCGGCCGTCGCCGCGCGGGAGAGCTCGGTTCCGAGCGACTGACCCTGCCGGACGACGATGCGGAATTCCTGCGCAGCATCAGCACGAACGAGCAGGATGAACGCATCCGTCGACTCGAAGAGGAGCTCGCGCGCCTCGACGACGAGACGGACGGCCCGGCGGCGGATCCTCGCGCATGACGGCATCGCCGGCGGCGGATGCTGCGGCTGCTCTGCTCGCCGACCTCGTGGCACACGGTGTCCGCGATGTCGTGATCTCACCGGGTTCGCGCTCGCAGGCGCTGGCTCTGGCGGCCACGAGCCTCGCCCGCACGGGCGCGCTTCGTGTGCATGTGCGCATCGACGAGCGCGTCGCCGGTTTCACGGCCCTCGGACTGTCTCGGGAGACCCGGGTGCCGACCGCGGTGATCTGCACCTCCGGCACAGCGGTCGCGAATCTTCTGCCCGCCGTGATGGAGGCCTTCCACGCCGGTGTTCCGCTGCTGCTGCTCACCGCAGACCGCCCGCCCGAGCTGCGGGGGGTCGGCGCGAACCAGGCGACCGTCCAGCCGGGTCTGTTCCAGCCGTTCGTCCGCTTCGAGACGGATGCCCCCGTCCCCGGTGACGGCGACTGGCAGGGCCTGGCCGCTCCCGCGGTCGCCGCGGCGATGGGTGTCGCAGGCGAGGGAGTGCCCGGCATCGCGGGGCCCGTCCATCTGAACCTGCCCACCCGCGAACCCCTTTCCGGAGCGCTTCCCGCAGATTTCTCCGCGGTACCCGGAGAAGCACTCGAGCCGGCGTCCGGGCAACTCTTCGAGCCCGCTCGCGGCCCGCGCACGGTCGTGATCGCCGGAGCGGATGCCGGAGCCGAAGCGGAACGGATCGCTCACGAGGGCGGCTGGCCGCTCATCGCCGAGATCGTCAGCGGTGCCCGCTACGGTCGCGGCATCGTGCACGGATACCGTGCGCTGCTGCGCGACCCCGACCTCGGCGGTCGCATCCAACGGGTCATCGTCTTCGGGCATCCGACGCTCAGCCGTGAGATCCCCGCGCTGCTTCGGCGTGACGATGTCGAGGTGATCGCCGTGCACTCTGGTGGTGAGACGCTGAACCTCGACGGACGCACCCGCGCCGTGGCATCCATCGGAGCCATCCCGGATGCCCCGCAGGAGGCGGAACGCGCCTGGATGGGGGAATGGATGCGGGCATCCGCCGCCTCCGTCGTCGACCTCACCGCTCCTGCCCCCGACCGTGACGGACTGCACTCGACCGACCCCGCGACGCGGGGGGCGGCGGTGCGGGCCGAACTCGCCGCCGTGCGCCGTCCGCTGGATCGTGCGCTGCTCGTCGATGCCGTGTGGCGGGCGACATGGCCGCACGATCGGCTCGTGTTCGGATCGTCGCGCATCGTGCGCGTCGCCGATGAGCTGCTCGGCGGCAAGAAGGTGCCCGTGCACGCCAACCGCGGACTCGCGGGCATCGATGGCACGATCGCCACCGCGATGGGCATCGCGCTCGCATCGCAGGCCGACGCTGGCGCGGGCGTGACCCGTCTGGTGCTGGGAGACCTGACGTTCCTGCACGACGTCGGCGCGCTGCTGCTGCCGCCCGATGAGGCCGAGCCCCGCATCCAAGTCATCGTCGGCAATGACGGCGGCGGCACGATCTTCGATGGGCTCGAGGTCGCCTCCTCCGCGCCGCGCGATGATCTCGATCGCGCCTTCTACACGCCGCACACGACACGTCTCGAGCATCTCGCGCTCGCCTACGGCTGGGAGTACCAGCGGGTGACGACGCAGGCCGCGCTCGATCAGGTGCTCACCTCTCCGGCCGGCGGTCGGCAGATCATCGAGGTGCCGCTGGAGCGGTAGGCCCGCCCCAGCAGCATCCGGTCCGGCCCGTCAGCTCGCCTCGAGACGAGCGCGCTCGGCCTCGATGTCGAAGTTCGCGGCCGGCCACTGCGGGTCGATGTCCTCGAGGGCCTCGAGAAGCAGCTCCTGCACCGCGAGCCGGGCGTACCACTTGCTGTCGGCGGGGACGACGTGCCAGGGGGCGAAGTCGGTCGACGTGCGCTCGAACATCGCCTGGTAGGCCTCCATGTAGTCGGGCCACAGCAGACGGTCGTCGGTGTCGGCGGGGTTGAACTTCCAGTGCTTGTCGGGGCGGTCCAGGCGCTCCATGAGACGCTTCTTCTGCGCCTCGGGCGAGATGTGCAGCATCACCTTGACGATGCGGGTGCCTGATGCGGCGATGCGCGCCTCGAAGTCGTTGATGGCGCCGTATCGGCGCTCGATCTCTGCCGGCTCCGCGAGATCGCGCACCTTCGCGACAAGGACGTCCTCGTAGTGCGAACGGTCGAAGACGCCGATGAAACCGGGCTTCGGGAGATGCTTCTCGACGCGCCAGAGGAAGTCGTGCGAGAGTTCCTCGGCGGTCGGCGCGCCGAACGCGGCGAGGGTGACGCCCTGCGGGTCCACGCCGCCGACGACGTGACGGATGATGCCGCCCTTGCCCGCGGAATCCATCGCCTGCAGCACCAGCAGCACGGAGTCCTTCGCGACGCCCGCGCGACTGTCGGCGAACAGACGCTCCTGCAGCTCGTCGAGCTCTTCGAAGCCGGAGGCGAGGTCCTTGGCGCCGGAGTGCTTGTCGCCGCGGTATCCCGGGGTCGAGTCCGGATCGACATCGGCGAGCCGGAAGCCCTCTCCGATCTTCAGAGCCGCACTCGGGTTATCGATCCATCCACGCTTCGTCATGCCGACATCCTGGCGTAAACCAGGAACCCGGTGCCGTATTCCCCCGGCGTGGCTCAGGCGAGGGCGTCGACGAGCGGGCGGAACTTCACCCGGGTCTCGAGCAGCTCGGCATCCGGGTCGCTGGCTGCGACGATGCCGCCGCCGGCGAACGCCGTGACGCGGATGTCGCCGTCGCCCTGTTCGAACTGCGCGCAGCGCAGGGCGATGGCCCATTCGCCGTTGCCGTCGGCGTCGATCCACCCGACGGGGCCGGCGTAGCGGCCGCGGTCGAAGGGCTCGATCTCGCGGATCGCTGCCATCGCTGCGGGTGTCGGGGTGCCGGCGACCGCCGCGGTCGGATGCACGGCGCCGACGAGGTCGAGAGACGACTCGCCCTCGCTGAGCTCGCCCGCCACATCGGTGGCGAGGTGGAAGAGATTGGGCAGTTCGAGCAGGAACGGCGTCTCATCCGAGCGGACCGCGCTGACGTGCGGGGCGAGGGAGTCGAGCAGGCTGCGCACAGCATACGCGTGCTCGTCGAGGTCCTTGGGGCTGCTGCCGAGATGAGCGCGGGCGGCGGCATCGTCCGCGGCATCCGCTCCTCGTCCGACGGTGCCGGCGAGCACGCGGGCGGTGACGGTGCGGTCCTGCACGGTGATGAGGGTCTCGGGGCTCGCGCCGATGAGGCCGTCGACGGCGAAGGCCCAGGTGTCGGGGTATCCGGTGGACAGTTCGCGTACCAGCCGGCGGAGGTCCGATGCTGCCGGAACAGTGCCGGCGAGATCGCGGGCGAGCACGATCTTGCTCGCCTCGCCGGCGCCGATGCGGCGGATGGCCTCGCGCACGGCGTCCCGATGCCCCTCGGGGGTCTGGGCGCCGGGGCCGACGGTGCCGGCCCAGTGCGGACCGTACGGGGTCGGGTCGATCGTCGCGTCGGGCCGGTCGGCCGGGAGCTCCTCGCCCTCGGGGGCGATGCGGGTGATCCAGCCGCGACCACCGCTCTTGCCGAGGATCATAGACGGCACGATCAGCACGCTATCTGCGTTCGAACCCTCATCGAACGTCAGGGCGCCGAAGCCGACGAGGCCCGTACCGGGCAGGCCCACGGCGTCATCGACGGATGCCGCGGAGGCCAGCTCCCGCCACTGCTCGGCGATGATCGCGCTGCGCAGCGGACCCCGGCCCGCGGGCACGGCGATCGAGATCTGCACCGGGGCGCCGACGGCGACGATGCCGTCGCCGCGGCGGAGCCAGGCGAGCGGGCGGTCGGGGTCGGCATAAGCCAGCAGATCGTCGACCGGGTCGATCTCGCGGGTCTCGACGATCAAGCGGGTGGTCACCCCTCCAGGATAGTTCCGTACTCCGGGGTCTTCCTCATCCAGCATCCACCGGCCCTGCCCCGCCTAGACTGGACGGGTGACTCAGCCCAACCGCGCCGATCTCGGCAAAGACCCCCAGCGCGTCAGCGGCATGTTCGACCAGGTCGCCGAAGGATACGACCGCACGAACACCGTCATGACGTTCGGCAACGATGCGCTCTGGAGGGCCGCCACGACGCGCGCCATCGCGCCGAAGAAGGGCGAGAGGATCCTCGACCTCGCGGCGGGCACGGCATCCTCGTCGGCCTCGCTCGCGGCATCCGGAGCCGACGTCGTCGCCGCGGACTTCTCGCCCGGGATGCTCGCCGAGGGCAAGCGCCGACACGGCCACCTGCCGAACCTCTCGTTCGTCGAGGCGGACGCCATGAACCTCCCGTTCGCGGACGACGAGTTCGACGCGGTCACCATGTCGTACGGCCTGCGCAACGTGCAGCAACCGAAGAAGGCCATCGCCGAACTGCTGCGCGTCACCAAGCCCGGCGGACGCATCGTCATCAACGAGTTCTCGACGCCGCCCAGCCCGCTGTTCCGCGGCTTCTACAACTTCTACAACGCGCAGGTGCTGCCGCGCGTCGCGCGCATCGCCGGCACGAACGCCGAGGCCTACGAATACCTGAACGAGTCGATCCGCGACTGGCCCGACCAGAAGCGCCTCGCCCGGTGGATGCGAGAGGCCGGCTGGTCCGACGTCGCGCACCGCAACCTGTCGTTCGGCATCGTCGCTCTGCACCGTGCCGTCAAGCCGGTTCCGACCTCCTCGTCGTCCGCGACGGAGCAGGCCTGAGCCCCGGGTAGGGTGGATCCCGTGACTTCGAGCCCCGCATCCCCGGGTTCGCGACTCGCGAGCCGTCTCGGCTTCAGCGACCGCGTCTTCATCGGCCCTTCCGCGCGACGCGTCGCGCGCGAGATCGAGGGGGGTCTCGATCTCGTCGAGGCCGGGTTGAGCGAACAGCTCAACTCCACCAATTCGATCGTGAACTCCGCAGAGCGCTATCTCTACGAGGCCGGCGGCAAGCGCATCCGTCCCGTTCTGACGCTCCTGGCCGCGCAGCTCGGCGACGGCAACACCGCGGGCGTGCTCGATGTCGCGATGGCCCTCGAGATCACGCACCTCGGCTCGCTCTACCACGACGACGTCATGGACGGCGCGGACCGCCGACGCGGCGTCCCCTCTGCGCAGACCGTCTGGGGCAACAACGTCGCCATCCTCACCGGCGACCTGCTCTTCTCCCGGGCGAGCAAGATCATGGGACGCAACGGCGACCGTGCGATCGAGCTGCAGACGGCGACATTCGAACGGCTCGTGCTCGGCCAGCTGCATGAGACCGTCGGCGCTCAGCCCGATGACGACCCGATCGACTTCTACATCCAGGTGCTCGCAGACAAGACGGGCTCGCTCATCGCCGCGGCGACGCAGGGCGGCGCCATCTTCTCGAATGCTCCCGACGAGTTCGTCGAGCCGCTGCGCATCTACGGCGAGAAGGTCGGCGTCGCGTTCCAACTCATGGACGACGTGATCGACCTCTCCGCCGACCCCGCGAAGACGGGCAAGGTGCCGGGCACCGACCTGCGCGCCGGTGTGCCGACGATGCCGTACCTCCTGCTGAAGCAGAGCACCGAGACGGATGCCGTGGCACTCGCGGCGCGCATCGACGAGGGCGTGGAGAGCATCGCGGCGGGCGCCGATCCGGCGATCCTCGATGACGCGATGAACGAGCTCCGCGACCACGCCGTCACCCGCCGCACCCACGAGCTCGCGCGCACGTGGACCGACGAGGCGATCGCCGCTCTGGCTCCGCTGCCCAAGGGCCCGGTCCGCGACGCCCTCACTCGCTTCGCCGAGTCGCTCGCCGACCGCAACAGCTGAACGCACGCATCACGCCGCGGGAGGCCTGCGGCGCAGCATCCGAAAGGACACCCATGACCAAGCTCCGCCTGGCCATCGTCGGAGCCGGCCCCGCCGGCATCTACGCCGCCGACATCCTGCTGAAGACCGAACGTGCCTTCGACGTGTCGATCGATCTCTTCGAGCAGCTGCCGGCGCCCTACGGCCTGGTTCGCTACGGCGTCTCGCCCGACCACCCGCGCATCAAGGGTGTCATCGGGGCTCTGCGCGACGTGCTCGACCGCGGCGACATCCGCGTCTTCGGCAACGTGCGCTTCGGCGAGGACATCGCCCTCGACGACCTCAAGAAGCACTACAACGCCGTGATCTTCGCCACCGGCGCGATCCGCGACACCACGATGGATATCCCCGGGATCGACGCCGAGGGGTCGTTCGGCGCCGCCGACTTCGTCAGCTGGTTCGACGGGCACCCGGACGTGCCGCGCGAGTGGACGCTGGATGCCGAATCCGTCGCGGTCCTCGGAAACGGCAACGTCGCCCTCGACGTCGCCCGCATGCTCGCCAAGCACGCGGAGGACCTGCTGCCGACCGAGATTCCCGAGAACGTCCACGCCGGACTCCAGGCCTCGAAGATCACGGATGTGCACGTGTTCGGCCGCCGCGGCCCCGCGCAGGTGAAGTTCACCCCGCTCGAGCTGCGCGAGCTCGGTGAGCAGCGCGACGTCGATGTGATCGTCTACGACGAGGACTTCGATTACGACGAAGCCTCGAAGGACGCCATCGCGACGAACAAGCAGGTCAAGGTCATCGACCGCATCCTGCAGTCGTGGCGCGGCAAGCCCGAGACGAACAACGTCGCCCCGACGGCATCGCGCCGTCTGCACCTGCACTTCTGGGCCAAGCCCGTCGAGATCAAGACCGATGAGTCGGGTCGGACCGCCGCGATCGTCTACGAGCGCACCCGCCCGGATGGCGAGGGCGGGATGGTCGGCACCGGCGAACTGCGCGAGATCGCGATCGGCCAGCTCTACCGCGCCGTCGGTTACTTCGGATCGCCCCTGGAAGGCGTGCCGTTCGACAAGAAGCACGGCGTCATCCCCAACCATGAGGGCCAGGTCCTCGCGAAGGACTCCAACGAGCGCATCCCCGGCGTCTACGCCACCGGTTGGATCAAGCGAGGCCCCGTGGGTCTGATCGGCCACACGAAGTCGGATGCCATGGAGACCGTCCAGCACCTCGTCAACGACCAGGCGTCGTGGTGGCAGCCCGAGGACCCGTCCGAGGAAGCCATCCCAGCGCTGCTCGCATCGCGCGGCGTGGCCTGGACCGACCTCGACGGCTGGCACCGCCTCGACGAGCACGAGATCGCCCTCGGCGCGCCGCAAGAGCGCGCCCGAGTGAAGGTGGTCGACCGCGATGAGATGGTGAAGATCTCGCGCGGCGAGTGATCCTCGTACGTCCGGTGGGCCGGGCTCTCGCTTCGCGAGCGCCCGGCCCATCTGTCGTTGAGACGCCGGCGGTGTCGACCCCGCTAGATTCGTAGCCATGACGGGGTGGGGCACAGATGTTCTCGGCGATGAATTCGAGCAGCGGACGCTGCAGCTCGGCGATGACGATCAGGGGGAGGTCGTCGCCACGATCGTGCGTGCTCTGCCGGATGCCGTCCCGGATCCGCCGACCGGATGGGCGAAGCTGCGGCGCCGGCTGAAGGGCCTGCCGCTGAAGGACGAACCGCCGATGCTCGACGGAGTCGATGTGCTCTATGTCCACGGCTGGTCGGACTACTTCTTCCACAAGCGCTTGGCCCGATTCTGGACGACGCGCGGAGCGCGCTTCTTCGCGCTGGACCTTCGCAAGTACGGCCGCAGCCTGCGCGAGGGGCAGACGCCCGGTTACGTCGCCGATCTCGTGACCTATGACGAGGACATCTCTGCGGCACTGGCCGCGATGGCGGAGGACGCCGATACGTCACGGGGACCGCGTCGTCTGGTGCTGCTCGGGCACTCGACGGGCGGACTGGTGCTGAGCCTGTGGGCGGCCCGTCATCCCGATGTCGCGGATGCCCTGGTGTTGAACTCTCCGTGGCTGGAGTTCCAGCTCGCGCCGCTTCGCGCGGCGATCGCCCCGGTCATCGGGCTGCAGGCGCGCTTGCGTCCATTGGATTCCGCTCCGCAGATCGACCTGGGGTTCTATGCCCGCGCACAGGCCGAGGTCGCCGTCGAGGACGACCCGATCGAGACGAATCCGCTGTGGCGGCCGGTGCCGTCGATGTCGGTGCACGCGGGATGGCTGCACGCGATCCTCGACGGGCACCGCCGGGTCAGCGAAGGTCTTGATATCCCGGCTCCGGTCTGCGTTCTGCTCTCAACCCATTCGGCCCTGCCGACGAGATGGTCGGAGGAGCTCACCCGCGCCGACACGGTGCTTGTGGTGGATGACATCGCGCGCAGCGCGCTTCGGCTGGGCCCGTCGGTCACGGTCGAACGGATCGATGGCGCGCTGCACGATGTTTTCCTCTCGCGGCAGGATGCTCGGGACGAGTCCTATGCGCGGATGGAGCGGTGGGTCGCCGGCTGGGTGGCGACATTGCCTCGATACGCGGCGCCGGGCGCCTGAGCATCTTGTCGGGAAGGGCAGGGGCCACTCGTGTGCGCAGAATACGACGGCGGGCGGATGCCGAAGCACCCGCCCGCCGTCAGAGAACTCGGGGTCAGCGGTAGTTGATGAACTGCAGGTCGAGGTCGAGGTCGCTGCCCTTGAGCAGCGAGATGACCGACTGCAGGTCGTCGCGGCTCTTGGACTGCACGCGCAGCTCGTCGCCCTGGATCTGGCTCTTGACGCCCTTGGGACCCTCGTCGCGGATGATCTTGCCGATCTTCTTCGCGTTCTCGGACGAGATGCCGTCCTTGAGGGTCGTGACGATGCGGAACTCCTTGCCGCTGGCGAAGGGCTCACCGGAGTCGAGGCTCTTGAGCGAGATGCCGCGCTTGATCATCTTGGACTGGAGCACATCGAGAACCGCGTTGGCGCGCTCCTCGGTGGAGGCCTTGATGAGGATCGACTCGCCGCTCCACTCGACCGAAGCGCCGGTGCCCTTGAAGTCGTAGCGCTGCTCGACCTCCTTGCGGGCCTGGTTGACGGCGTTCTCCGCCTCCTGCTTGTCGACCTTGCTGACGATGTCGAACGATGAATCTGCCATGGCGCCATCCTACCGATTTCCCCGTGACCGCGGCTTTTTCGCCGATTGGGCGGGTGGGGCATCCATTCTCGCTATCATGCATCGCATGCTAGCTTGTAATGCATGACAGTGGATGTCGGGGCGCAGATGCGCAAGGGAGTGGTCGAGTACTGCGTGCTCGGGCTGCTCGCCCGCGAGCCGATGTACGGCTGGCAACTCGCCGACCGCCTCATCAGCGCAGGCATGATCGGCGGCATCGGAACGCTGTACCCGCTGCTCGCACGGCTGCGCGACAACGGCTGGGTCCTCGCATTCGAACAGGTCTCGGAGGCGGGTCCTGTGCGCAAGTACTACCGGTTGACGGATGCCGGAACCACGCAACTCGCGCAGTTCCGCACCCAGTGGACCCCCTTCGCCCGTGTCGTCACGGGCCTCGTGAATGAGGAGACGAAATGACCGCCACCGATGCGAACCGGCTGCGCGATGAGTATCTGGGCCGGTTGGATGCCGCGATGGGGCAGGTTCCTCACGGCATCGCCGCCGAGGTTCGTGCCGGCATCGAGGAGGAATTGGCAGGGCTGGATGCCGCGACGGTGGTCGATCGCATCGCACAGCTCGGCGATCCCGCGGCGATCGCCCGTGCCGTTCGCGACGAGACCGCGCCCCCGGTGCGTGCGACGGCCGATGCTCCCACGCCGAAGCCAGTGGCGACATCGACCCGAGGATTCGCGATCGGTGCTGCGCTGACCCTCGCCTTCGGAGGGTTCCTCATTCCGATCGCCGGATGGATCGTCGGTGCCGTTCTCGTCGGCCTGAGCTCGCTGTGGAGAGGATGGGAGAAGACGGTCGCGATCGTCGTGCACTTCCTCGTCATCGCGGTGGTCGTGCTTGGGGGTCTTCCGGCATGGGCTGTCAGCACCTCCTCGGAAGTGGAGGCGGTGGAGGTCGGCGGCGACGCGATCGCATCGAACCCGCTGATGCCGACGGCGTACGACATCGCCTGGACGAGCATTGTCCTGCTCGTCGTCCTCGCGGTTCCCGCCTCCGGACTGTGGCTGCTCTGGCGTCTGCGGGGGAGAGCCCGGGCCTGACGGTGCGGACACGCCGATGGGCAGCGCGGTGACTCGCACTCGAGGCGGCGTACCGTTGACACATGGCAAGGGTGGCCGGGCGGAGTCCGGTGTTGAGCTGGCTCGCCGGAATCTTCTGCGCGGGCGTCGTGATCGTTCTGCTCTGGCTGGCGATCCCGATGGGGCCCGTGCTGATCGATTACCTCGGAGACGCGCTGCGCTCGATCGCGCCGCCCGACACGCCGTGATACGGGCCCGGTCGGACGACACGTCGGCACGCCTGCGCTGACGCGAACCCGCGCGGCGATACCCTCGCACTGCAGATATTCGACGAGAGGCGCCCCCATGAGTGACCCCGAGGTCCCCCAGCCCGAGCAGCCGGGCGACGTGAACGACGTCGTCGACAGCGCCAACGCCGGTCTCGCCGAGGCCGAAGCAGCCCGTGGCGACGTGCCCGCACCGGAGGAATCCGTCGAGGCGGAGACCGTCGTCGAGCCGGTCTCCGAGGAGGCGGCTGCGCAGGAGCCCGAGAGCATCGCGGCGGTCGTCGAGGAACCGTCTCCCGTCGAAGCCCCGTCTCCTGCCGAGACTCAGGCTCCGGAGATCGACCCCGACCTCGCGGCGTTCGAAGAGGCCGAACGTCTGCACCCCGGAACCTTCGCCCCCGCGGATGCGGCACCCGAGCAGCCGTCGGAGCCTGTCCCGGCTCCGGTCGACGAGCCGAGCGTCGCCCCGACCGAGGGCATCGCATCCGCCCCCGAAGCATCCATCGCCGACACGGCGTACCTGCCGCCCGTCACCCCCGATGCGCCGACCGCGCTGGTCCCCTCGGAGCCGGTGGCCGTCGAGCCCACCCCGGTGGTCGTCCCCGAGGAGACCGACTTCTCGGCCCTCCCGCTCTCGCAGCAGCCGATCTTCGTCCAGGCGCCCGAGCCGCCGCGCGACCGCGGCAACCGCGGCACGGCCGGAGCCATCGGCCTGCTCGCCGCCGTGTCGTTCGCGATCCTCTACCTGGGCGCGATGCTCGGGTTCGGCGCACTCACCGGAGACGTCACCTTCGAGAACATCGGCGACGCCGCGCTGAGCGCACTGACGACCTGGGGACTGTGGGTGCCGGTGGTCGTCTTCTTCCTCGGCTTCTGGTTCCTCGGGTCGATCATCAACCGCGGACGCTGGGGCCTGTGGGTCGTCTTCGGCATCATCGTCGGGGTCTTCGCCTACGCCGGGCACATCCTCGGCCAGCTCTTCGAAGCGCCGTTCTGGTTCATCACGCCGCGTCAGGGCGCGGAGCTCGTCTCCGCAGAGATGCTCGCGCCCCTGGCCATCGCCGCCTTCGTGTTCGGCCGTGAGCTCACCATCTGGTTCGGTGCCTGGGTCGCTCGCATCGGTGCTCGCAAGAGCGCCCTCAACGCAGAAGACCAGCTCGAGTACGAACGCACGCTCGAGGCCGGTCCGACCCTGCCCCGGTGACCACGGATAACACCCCGTCAGACCCCCGCGGATCCGATCCCGCGGGGGTCTCGGCCGTCCTGGCGACGTTGTTCACCACCGTCGGATTCTTCGCCTTCGCCATCCTGGGCCTCGGGGTGCTGAGCTTCTTCGCGGACGTCGACATCATCTCCGTGCCGGGCCTCGGCCCGGTGCCGGCGGCGCTCGGCATGATCTCGGCGATCGCGTGCTTCGCTGCGCTGATCTGGTCCGCCGTTCGGGTGCCGCGCCCGCGATACCGCCCTCTGGTGGCGATCGCCCTGCTCGTCTCGTTGATGCATCTGCTGGCGGTCGCGTTCGCTGCCCTTCTCGTCTCAGGCGAGTTGATCACGGCGCTCGCCGTCATGGGGGATCTGGTGACCAACGGGGCGAGTCTCGTGGTTGCGGCGGCCGCACTCGTCGCCGCTGCCGGGGGAGTGGCGATGCGCCGCACGCGCGGGGGCGCCCCGCGATGGCCCTGGGAGGACGATGAGGGCGAACCGAATGGCACTCCGGACGGAAATCACCGCTGATCCGATGAATCGCCGTACGCTGGTGGCGTGGAGCGGTCGCTAGAGACGCAGGTCGACCAGGCCGTCGAGGCCTGGTTGCGCTGGGTGCCGCGCTGGGAGCCGGCGACGCACCGCGGGCGGGTCGCCCCGTGCCGTCGCTGTCTGGGGTCGCCGATCCTGTCCGCGGTCGGCATCGGCAACGATGTGCCGCACGGCGTGCAGCACGGACTCTCCACGCGCATCAAGGCGATCGTCGACCAGGTGGTGGCCGTCTACACCGAGAAGAACCTGCCGATGCTGCAGAACGAGCTCGATCAGCAAGCGGCCCGCAATCGCGCGCGCAGCTATCGGCCGACGGAGAATCTCGCCCCGGAGTACGAGGGGATGCCGTTGGACCCGGATCCGATCCCCGGCGCTCCCTTCCTTTTCACGATCGCGGGCATGGCGGACGAAGCGGGCGATGAGCTGCCGCCTCTGCCGCCGCTGAGCGAGGATGCCAAAGCCGCGTTGCGCCAGGAGGTCGGGCTGGCCGATGAGTACGCGAATCTCGTCGGTCGCGAGATCTGCGCTCTGCTGCTGACCCATCGGCTCTCGGTGCAGGCCGCGATCTCGCAGTACGTCGAGCCGCAGATCGAGGCGATGCTCTCGGAGCTGACGCAGTCCCTGGACTCGCCGTTCGACCCGGAAGCCCCGTAAGGGGAAACATTTGACCGGCCTGGTTACGCGGCATTACACTTGATCAGGTGTGCGCACGTCTTGACGTGCGCACTGGGCTCCGGTCCATACCGGTTCGCCCCCACGGCATACCCATCACACCAAAAGATCAGCGGTCCGTTGATCCGGTGGGTCATGATGTGAAACCCATCACGCTGTCACCGTGCAGCACTAAGAGGAGAGAACGTGCCAACCATTCAGCAGTTGGTTCGCAAGGGTCGTTCGCCCAAGGTCACCACGACCAAGGCGCCCGCCCTGAAGTCGAACCCGCAGCAGGCCGGTGTCTGCACCCGTGTGTACACCACCACCCCGAAGAAGCCGAACTCGGCGATGCGCAAGGTCGCTCGTGTGAAGCTGCGCAACGGCGTCGAGGTCACCGCCTACATCCCCGGCGAGGGC
>NZ_JBSJZH010000010.1:43041-91950 GCF_054798215.1 Microbacterium sp. GXF6406
CGCTACGGCGCGAAGAAGGGTTGAGTTAGATGCCTCGTAAGGGTCCCGCCCCGAAGCGCCCCGTTGTCAACGACCCGGTATACGGCGCACCGATCGTCACCTCGCTGGTGAACAAGATCCTCGTCGACGGCAAGAAGTCGCTCGCCGAGTCGATCGTCTACGGCGCCCTCAAGGGTGTCGAGGAGAAGAGCGGCCAGGATGCCGTTGCAACCCTCAAGAAGGCGCTCGACAACGTGCGCCCCACGCTTGAGGTCCGCAGCCGTCGCGTCGGTGGTTCGACGTACCAGGTTCCGGTCGAGGTCAAGCCTCACCGTGCCAACACGCTCGCACTGCGCTGGCTCGTCAGCTACGCGAAGGGCCGTCGTGAGAAGACGATGACCGAGCGTCTGCGCAACGAGATCCTCGATGCGGCGAACGGCCTCGGTGCCGCCGTCAAGCGTCGTGAGGACACGCACAAGATGGCTGAGTCGAACCGCGCGTTCGCTCACTACCGCTGGTAATCAGCTCTGCTCGCCCCCGAAATCCACGGGGGCGAGCATCCCATTCTTCGCAGACTGACTGCTGCTAGACAGAAAAGGACACTCCCGTGGCACAAGACGTGCTCACGGACCTGAACAAGGTCCGCAACATCGGCATCATGGCGCACATCGATGCCGGCAAGACCACCACCACCGAGCGCATCCTGTTCTACACGGGTGTCAACCACAAGCTGGGCGAGACGCACGATGGTGGCGCGACCACTGACTGGATGGAGCAGGAGAAGGAGCGCGGCATCACGATCACGTCTGCCGCCGTGACCTGCTTCTGGAACAAGAACCAGATCAACATCATCGACACCCCCGGTCACGTGGACTTCACGGTCGAGGTGGAGCGCTCGCTCCGCGTCCTCGACGGTGCCGTCGCCGTCTTCGACGGCAAGGAGGGCGTCGAGCCCCAGTCCGAGACCGTGTGGCGTCAGGCCGACAAGTACAACGTTCCGCGCATCTGCTTCGTCAACAAGATGGACAAGCTCGGCGCCGACTTCTACTACACCGTCGACACCATCGTGAACCGCCTCGGCGCGAAGCCGTTGGTCCTCCAGCTGCCGATCGGTGCCGAGAGCGACTTCATCGGAGTCGTCGACCTCATCGAGATGCGCGCCCTCATCTGGGCCGGCGACTCGAAGGGCGACGTCACCATGGGCGCGTCCTACGAGGTTCAGGAGATCCCCGAGGACCTCAAGGAGAAGGCCGCGGAGTACCGCCAGGCGCTCCTGGAGACCGTCGCCGAGAGCGACGACGCACTCCTCGAGAAGTTCTTCGGCGGCGAGGAGCTCACGGTCGCGGAGATCAAGGGCGGCATCCGCAAGATGGTCGTCGCTTCGGAGATCTACCCCGTGCTCTGCGGATCGGCGTTCAAGAACCGCGGTGTTCAGCCGATGCTGGACGCCGTCGTCGATTACCTGCCGAACCCCCTCGACGTCGGCGCCATCGAGGCGCACGACCCGAAGGACTACGACACGATCATCAAGCGCAACCCGAGCGCCAGCGACCCGTTCGCCGCTCTCGCGTTCAAGGTGGCCGTGCACCCGTTCTTCGGTCGTCTGACCTACGTCCGCGTGTACTCGGGCTCGCTCGAGTCGGGCTCGCAGGTCATCAACTCGACCAAGGGCAAGAAGGAGCGCATCGGAAAGATCTTCCAGATGCACGCCAACAAGGAGAACCCGGTCGACGCGGTCACCGCGGGCAACATCTACGCCGTCATCGGTCTGAAGGACACCACCACCGGTGACACCCTGACCGACCCGGCCGCGCCCGTCGTCCTCGAGTCGATGACGTTCCCCGAGCCCGTCATCGAGGTGGCCATCGAGCCGAAGACCAAGGCCGACCAGGAGAAGCTGGGTGTCGCCATCCAGAAGCTCGCCGAAGAAGACCCGACCTTCCGTACGGAGCTCAACCCCGAGACCGGTCAGACGACCATCAAGGGCATGGGCGAGCTGCACCTCGACATCCTCGTCGACCGCATGAAGCGCGAGTTCAACGTCGAGGCGAACGTCGGAAAGCCCCAGGTGGCCTACCGCGAGACGATCAAGAAGGCCGTCGAAAAGCACGACTACACCCACAAGAAGCAGACGGGTGGATCGGGTCAGTTCGCGAAGATCCAGTTCAACATCGAGCCGCTCGAGGTCTCGGGCGACACGACGTACGAGTTCGAGAACGCTGTCACCGGTGGCCGCATCCCGCGCGAGTACATCGGTTCGATCGACGCCGGTTTCCAGGACGCGATGAACGTCGGCGTGCTCGCCGGCTACCCGATGGTGGGCGTCAAGGCGACCATCGTCGACGGTGCTGCTCACGACGTCGACTCCTCGGAGATGGCGTTCAAGATCGCCGGTTCCATGGGCTTCAAGGAGGCCGTGCGCCGCGCGAACCCCGTTCTGCTCGAGCCGCTCATGGCCGTCGAGGTCCGTACGCCCGAGGAGTACATGGGCGACGTCATCGGCGACCTGAACTCGCGTCGTGGCCAGATCCAGTCGATGGAAGACGCCCAGGGCGTCAAGGTCGTCCGGGCCTCTGTGCCGCTGTCGGAGATGTTCGGCTACATCGGCGACCTGCGTTCGAAGACCTCGGGTCGCGCGGTCTACTCGATGGAGTTCGACTCCTACGCGGAGGTCCCCAAGGCCGTCGCGGACGAGATCGTCCAGAAGACCAAGGGCGAGTAAGCCCTTCGCCCGGGCCGCCCCCTGAACCTGTCGACGGGGGCGGCCCGGACAACTCACAACTTCACAAAGCACTCTCTCTACTAAACTGAGAATCAAACCCCGTAGGGAACCGGTCACAATCCAGTGCCCGGCAATCGCTACACGAACGTCCTGAGGAGGACCCAGTGGCCAAGGCCAAGTTCGAGCGGACCAAGCCGCACGTCAACATCGGAACGATCGGTCACGTTGACCACGGCAAGACGACGCTGTCCGCAGCCATCTCCAAGGTGCTGGCTGACAAGTACCCGTCGGACACGAACGTCCAGCGTGACTTCACGACCATCGACTCCGCTCCTGAAGAGCGCCAGCGTGGCATCACGATCAACATCTCGCACATCGAGTACGAGACGCCCAAGCGTCACTACGCTCACGTCGACGCACCCGGCCACGCCGACTACGTCAAGAACATGATCACCGGTGCTGCTCAGATGGACGGTGCGATCCTCGTCGTCGCCGCCACCGACGGCCCGATGGCTCAGACGCGTGAGCACGTCCTGCTCGCCAAGCAGGTCGGCGTTCCGTACCTGATGGTCGCTCTGAACAAGTCCGACATGGTCGACGACGAGGAGATCCTGGAGCTCGTCGAGCTCGAGGTCCGCGAGCTGCTGTCGAGCCAGGGCTTCGACGGCGACAACGCTCCCGTCGTTCAGGTCTCGGCACTCAAGGCGCTCGAGGGCGACGAGAAGTGGACCGAGCGCATCGTCGAGCTCATGCAGGCCGCGGATGACAACATCCCCGACCCCGAGCGCGACCGCGACAAGCCCTTCCTCATGCCCGTCGAGGACGTCTTCACGATCACCGGTCGTGGAACGGTCGTCACGGGTCGCGCCGAGCGCGGCACCCTCGCGATCAACTCCGAGGTCGAGATCGTCGGCATCCGCGACACCCAGAAGACCACGGTCACGGGTATCGAGATGTTCCACAAGCAGCTCGACGAGGCATGGGCCGGCGAGAACTGTGGTCTGCTGCTCCGTGGCCTCAAGCGTGAGGACGTCGAGCGCGGCCAGGTCATCGTGAAGCCGGGTTCGGTTACGCCGCACACCAACTTCGAGGGCACGGCATACATCCTGTCCAAGGACGAGGGTGGCCGCCACAACCCGTTCTACACGAACTACCGCCCGCAGTTCTACTTCCGCACCACCGACGTCACCGGCGTCATCACGCTGCCCGAGGGCACCGAGATGGTCATGCCCGGCGACACCACCGACATGTCGGTCGAGCTGATCCAGCCGATCGCTATGGAAGAGGGCCTCGGCTTCGCCATCCGTGAGGGTGGACGCACCGTCGGCGCCGGTACGGTCACGAAGATCAACAAGTAAGTCTTTCTTACTCTTCACAGGGGTCGGGCCTTCGGGCTCGGCCCCTGTGTCGTTTTTCGACACTTCCCATCGTCCCTCGAGCCGGGCAGACTAGACCTGGCGCGTACCAGCTGCCGAATTCGCCATCTCAGAAGGGGACCCACCATGGGTATCGACGACATCGTCAACAAGGGCAAGGACCTGTTCGAGCAGAACAAGGACAAGATCGCGGATGCGGTCAAGAGCGATCAGGCCGAAGAAGTCAGCGACAAGGTTCTCGACGGTGTCGCCGACTTCGCGAAGAAGATCGCCCCTGGGGCTTCCGACAAGATCGACGACATCCGCGACGCCGCCGACAAGGCCGTCGGTAACGAGTAACTTCGGCTTCTCGAGGAGGTGTTGCCTGATGCATATCGGGCAACACCTTCTTTCATCAGAGATTGATCGGCTGCAGTCCTGTCAGCAGGAGGGACCGGACGGGGTGCACGGACGTCCGGCTCTGCTGTTGACTAGCGTGTCACCTGAGGGATCGAGTACGCTGATCGAGGTCGCCTGGGTAATGCGACCAGGTCAGCCGAAGGGGTTCGGCGGGCCAAGCAGCGCGAGGAGACTCGCGCATGAAACTGGGGAACGACATTGGGGACTCTCGAGCACTGCGCGCCTTTCGTGTGCCCGTGCCTCGACCTGCCCGCGCAGCGGCTCAGCCGCCGCGGCACCAACGAGGATCACGGCGCTTCTTCATGCGTTGATCCTCGTGCTCTTCGCACCCCCTCGTGCTGAGCACGTTCCCCGTGGCGGGGTGGAGCATGGGGATGCTTCCACCCCGCTTTCTCTCTCGGAAAAGACGCAGATCACGGCGCGACACGCCCGGGTTTGCATAACCGAAATCAGGCGTGGCAGAATAGATAAGTTCCACATTCCGGAGGTGCACTATGTGTTCTTCCCGGATCACTGCCAGGGCAGTGCATAGACGGTGCGCAAGCACAGGGTTCTAGGCCGCGGGCAGCAGAACAAAACAACAGCCTCCTCGTGAGGTTCTGCCGTGCGCGGAGACGTGTGCGGATTGACAGAAGAATAGTGGTGCCCGGCGCGAACAGCGCCACCGTGCGTCCAATGCCCCTGACTCACCCGGGTCAGGTCGGTACGACGCTTTAGAGAGATGAGCAGACAATGGCGGGACAGAAGATCCGCATTCGCCTGAAGTCGTATGACCACGAGGTCATCGACACGTCGGCACGTAAAATCGTCGACACCGTGACCCGTGCGGGCGCGACTGTCGTCGGCCCCGTGCCGCTTCCGACCGAGAAGAACGTCGTGTGCGTTATCCGGTCTCCCCACAAGTACAAGGACAGCCGTGAGCACTTCGAGATGCGCACGCACAAGCGTCTGATCGACATCGTCGACCCGACGCCGAAGGCCGTCGATTCGCTCATGCGTCTCGACCTTCCGGCTGACGTCAACATCGAGATCAAGCTGTAAGGGGTCTCGTCATGGTTGATATCAACGCAAAGATTTCCAAGGGCATGCTGGGCACCAAGCTCGGTATGACCCAGGTGTGGAACGCGGACGGCAAGCTCGTCCCCGTCACGGTCATCGAACTGGCACCGAACGTGGTCACTCAGATCCGCACCCCCGAGAAGGACGGCTACAACGCCGTTCAGATCGCGGCCGGTCAGATCGACCCGCGCAAGGTGAACAAGCCGCTCACGGCTCACTTCGAGGCTGCCGGCGTCACGCCGCGCCGTCACGTCACCGAGATCCGCACCGCGGATGCCGGCGACTACGCCCTGGGCCAGGAGCTCACGGTCGACGGCCTCTTCGAAGCAGGCCAGCTGGTCGACGTCGTCGGCACCAGCAAGGGCAAGGGCACCGCTGGTGTCATGAAGCGCCACAACTTCGGTGGTGCTTCGGCTTCGCACGGTGCACACCGCAACCACCGCAAGCCCGGTTCGATCGGCGCATCGTCGACCCCGAGCCGTGTCTTCAAGGGCATGCGCATGGCCGGCCGTATGGGTGGCGAGCGCGTGACCGTCCTCAACCTGACGGTGCACGGCATCGACGCCGAGAAGGGTCTGCTGCTCGTCAAGGGCGCCGTCCCCGGTGCTCGTGGCCGCGTCGTCTACGTCCGCAACGCAGTGAAGGGTGCCTGATCATGGCTGACTCGACTCTCGCGCTCGACGTCCTCAAGGCCGATGGCAAGAAGGCCGGCTCCATCGAGCTGCCCGCCTCGATCTTCGACGTCAAGACGAACATCCCGCTGATCCACCAGGTCGTCGTCGCACAGCTCGCTGCCGCACGCCAGGGCACTCACTCGACCAAGCGTCGCGGTGAGGTCTCCGGTGCCGGCCGCAAGCCCTTCAAGCAGAAGGGTACGGGTAACGCCCGTCAGGGCTCGATCCGTGCGCCGCACATGACCGGCGGTGGCATCGTCCACGGCCCGAAGCCGCGTGACTACTCGCAGCGCACTCCCAAGAAGATGATCGCGGCCGCCCTTCGTGGCGCGCTCAGCGACCGCTTCCGCGGCGAGCGTCTGCACGCCATCGAGTCGTTCGGCATCGACGGAGCACCTTCGACGAAGACCGCCGCGAAGTTCCTCGCGACCGTCGCCCCGTCGAAGAACGTCCTCGTCGTCACCGAGCGCAACGACGAGCTGACCAACAAGAGCATTCGCAACATCGCGAACCTCCACGTGATCAGCTTCGACCAGCTCAACGCCTACGACGTCGTCGTCTCCGACGACATCGTCTTCACCAAGGCCGCGCTCGAGAGCTTCATCGCCTCGAAGACCGGCGCAACCGAGGAGGTCTCGGCATGACCGAGCAGAACGGCGCCCTCCAGTCGGCGTTCAACAAGGACCCCCGCGACATCATCCTGAAGCCGGTTGTCTCTGAGAAGAGCTACTCGCTGATCGACGAAGGCAAGTACACCTTCCTCGTCGACCCGCGTGCTTCGAAGACCGAGATCAAGCTCGCCATCGAGAAGATCTTCGATGTCAAGGTCGCTGGCGTCAACACGATCAACCGCGTGGGCAAGGCCCGTCGCACCCGCTTCGGCACCGGTAAGCGCAAGGACACCAAGCGCGCCATCGTGAGCCTGAAGTCGGGCACCATCGACATCTTCACGGCAATCGGCTGATCCGGGGGATAAGGACAAAAATGGCTATTCGCAAGTACAAGCCCACGACCCCCGGTCGCCGCGGCTCGTCGGTGGCTGACTTCGCCGAGATCACTCGATCGACGCCTGAGAAGTCGCTGCTGCGCCCGCTGTCGAAGACCGGTGGCCGCAACAACCAGGGCCGCATCACGACCCGTCACATCGGTGGTGGCCACAAGCGCCAGTACCGCGTCATCGACTTCCGTCGCAATGACAAGGACGGCGTCAACGCCAAGGTCGCTCACATCGAGTACGACCCCAACCGCACCGCACGCATCGCGCTGCTGCACTACTTCGACGGCGAGAAGCGCTACATCATCGCGCCGAACAAGCTGAAGCAGGGCGACATCGTCGAGTCGGGTGCCGGCGCTGACATCAAGCCGGGCAACAACCTCCCGCTGAAGAACATCCCGACCGGTACGGTGATCCACGCGATCGAGCTCCGTCCCGGTGGCGGTGCGAAGATGGCTCGTTCGGCCGGTGCATCCGTGCGCCTCGTCGCCAAGGACGGCCCCTACGCGCAGCTTCGTCTGCCCTCGGGTGAGATCCGCAACGTCGATGCGCGCTGCCGCGCGACCATCGGCGAGGTCGGCAACGCCGAGCAGTCGAACATCAACTGGGGCAAGGCAGGCCGCAGCCGCTGGAAGGGCATCCGCCCGACCGTCCGCGGTGTCGCCATGAACCCGGTCGATCACCCGCACGGTGGTGGTGAAGGCAAGACTTCCGGTGGACGTCACCCGGTCTCCCCGTGGGGCCAGGCTGAGGGTCGCACCCGTCACGCCAACAAGGAAAGCGACAAGTACATCGTGCGTCGTCGTACCGCCGGCAAGAAGCGCAAGTAGGAGTAAGAGAAGATGCCTCGCAGTCTTAAGAAGGGCCCCTTCGTCGACGAGCACCTGCTTCGCAAGGTGATCGGCCAGAACGAAGCCGGCACGAAGAACGTCATCAAGACCTGGTCCCGCCGGTCCATGATCATCCCGGCCATGCTGGGTCACACGATCGCGGTCCACGACGGTCGCAAGCACATCCCCGTGTTTGTCTCCGAGACCATGGTCGGTCACAAGTTGGGCGAGTTCGCGCCCACCCGCACCTTCCGCGGCCACGAGAAGGACGACAAGAAGGGGCGGCGCCGCTAATGGTCGAATCGATCGCACGCGTGAAGCACATCCGCGTGACCCCGCAGAAGGCTCGTCGTGTCGTTGCGCTGATCAAGGGAAAGCAGGCCGAAGAGGCTCTCGCCATCCTGAAGTTCGCTGCGCAGTCCGCCAGCGAGCCGATCTACAAGCTTGTCGCGTCGGCCATGGCCAACGCGCAGGTGAAGGCAGACCGCGACGGAGAGTACCTCGACGCGTCCGACCTGTACGTGGCTAACGCCTACGTCGACGAGGGCACGACGCTCAAGCGTTTCCGCCCCCGTGCACAGGGTCGCGCTTTCCAGATCAAGAAGCGCACGAGCCACATCACGGTCGTGCTCTCGACGCCCGAGGTCTCTGCCGCGGCCGAAGGCGACAGCAAGAAGAAGGCGAGCAAGTAATGGGACAGAAGGTTAACCCGTACGGCTTCCGCCTCGGAATCACCACGGACCACGTGTCCCGTTGGTTCTCGGACTCGACGAAGCCGGGCCAGCGTTACGCAGATTACGTGGCCGAGGACGTCAAGATCCGCAACCTGCTGAAGACGCAGCTCGACCGTGCCGGTGTCTCGAACATTGAGATCGAGCGCACCCGTGACCGCGTCCGCGTCGACATCCACACCGCCCGTCCGGGCATCGTGATCGGTCGCCGTGGCGCCGAGGCCGAGCGCATCCGCGGCGACCTCGAGAAGCTCACCGGCAAGCAGATCCAGCTGAACATCCTCGAGGTCAAGAACCCCGAGGCTGACGCTCAGCTCGTCGCACAGGGCATCGCCGAGCAGCTCTCTGCTCGCGTGGCGTTCCGCCGTGCGATGCGCAAGGGCCTCCAGGGCGCGCAGCGCGCTGGTGCCAAGGGCATCCGCATCCAGGTCTCCGGCCGCCTCGGCGGCGCCGAGATGAGCCGTTCGGAGTTCTACCGCGAGGGTCGTGTGCCGCTGCACACGCTGCGCGCGAACATCGACTACGGCTTCTACGAGGCAAAGACCACCTTCGGCCGCATCGGTGTGAAGGTCTGGATCTACAAGGGTGACCTCACCGCCAAGGAGCTTGCTCGCGAGCAGGCCAACCAGAAGCCTTCGCGTGACCGCGGCGACCGTCGTCGTGCGCCCCGCAACGAGGCACCTGTTGCAGAAGGAGCGTCGGCATAATGCTCATCCCCCGCAAGGTCAAGTTCCGCAAGCAGCACCACCCCGGTCGTTCGGGGCAGGCTACCGGCGGCACGAAGGTCTCCTTCGGTGACTACGGAATCCAGGCCCTGACGCCTGCTTATGTGACCAACCGTCAGATCGAGGCAGCTCGTATCGCCATGACGCGTCACATCAAGCGCGGCGGAAAGGTGTGGATCAACATCTACCCCGACCGTCCGCTCACGAAGAAGCCGGCCGAAACCCGCATGGGTTCCGGTAAGGGTTCCCCCGAGTGGTGGGTCGCCAACGTCAAGCCGGGTCGCGTCCTCTTCGAGGTCGCAGGCGTGAGCGAGGAACTCGCTCGCGAAGCACTGACCCGAGCCATTCACAAGCTGCCGCTCAAGGCACGCATCATCAAGCGCGAGGAGGGCGACGCGTAATGGCGATCGGCACCAAGGAGCTCGCTCCGAGCGAGCTCGACACGTTCGAAGACCAGCGACTCGTCGAGGAGCTGCGCAAGGCCAAGGAGGAGCTGTTCAACCTCCGCTTCCAGTCGGCCACCGGCCAGCTGGACAGCCACGGCCGCATCCGCGCTGTGAAGCGCGACATCGCGCGCCTCTACACGGTCATCCGCGAGCGCGAGCTGGGCATCCGTGCGACGCCCGCTCCGGTCGAGGCATCGGCCAAGAAGGCGTCCAAGTCGAAGGCGAAGAAGACCGAGGATGCCTCGGCCGACGCCGAAGGGAAGGCTGAGTAATGGCCACCAAGAATGAAGCGGAAGCTTCCGTCTCGCACGACGTGCGCGACGAGAACGCTCGCGGATACCGCAAGACGCAGCGCGGCTACGTCGTCAGCGACAAGATGGACAAGACCATCGTCGTCGAGGTCGAGGACCGCGTGAAGCACCCGCTGTACGGCAAGGTCATCCGCCGTACGGAGAAGCGCAAGGTGCACGACGAGAACAACTCGGCGGGCATCGGCGACCTCGTCGTCATCACTGAGACTCGCCCGCTGAGCGCCACCAAGCGCTGGCGTCTGGTCGAGATCGTCGAGAAGGCCAAGTAAGCCCTCGGCTTACTGCAAGGAGTAATAGTGATTCAGCAGGAATCCCGCCTCAAGGTCGCCGACAACACCGGCGCGAAGGAGCTGCTCACGATCCGTGTTCTCGGTGGTTCGCGCCGCCGTTACGCCGGTCTGGGTGACACCATCGTCGCCACCGTCAAGGACGCGATCCCGGGTGGCAACGTCAAGAAGGGCGATGTGGTCAAGGCCGTCATCGTCCGCACCAAGAAGGAAGTCCGTCGTCCGGACGGCTCCTACATCAAGTTCGACGAGAACGCCGCCGTCATCCTGAAGAACGACGGGGAGCCCCGCGGCACCCGTATCTTCGGTCCGGTCGGTCGCGAGCTTCGTGACAAGAAGTTCATGAAGATCGTCTCGCTGGCGCCGGAGGTTATCTGATCATGGCGAAAATCAAGAAGGGTGACCTGGTTCAGGTCATCACCGGGCGCACCCAGGCCAAGGGCGGCGACCGTGGCAAGCAGGGCAAGGTCCTCGAGATCCTCGCCGAGCAGAACCGCGTCATCGTCGAAGGTGTGAACTACATCACCAAGCACACGCGCGTCGGCCAGACGCAGCGTGGCACGAAGACGGGTGGCATCGAGACTCTCGAAGCTCCCATCCACATCTCGAACGTCGCACTCGTCGACCCCGAGACCAAGAAGCCGACCCGTGTCGGCCACCGGGTCGAGGAGCAGACCAAGGACGGCGTCAAGCGCACCGTCCGTGTGCGTTACGCGAAGACGTCAGGTAAGGACCTCTGATGAGCACCGAGACTGCCGCGCCGGCTGGCAAGATCCAGCCGCGCCTGAAGCAGAAGTACAACAGCGAGATCAAGAAGGCGATGCAGGAGGAGTTCGGTTACGCGAACGTCATGCAGATCCCCGGTCTCGTGAAGGTCGTCGTCAACACCGGTGTCGGTGAAGCGGCTCGCGACAGCAAGGTCATCGAGGGGGCGGTCTCCGACCTCACGAAGATCACGGGTCAGAAGCCGATCGTCACCAAGGCCAAGAAATCCATCGCGCAGTTCAAGCTGCGTGAGGGCCAGGCCATCGGTGCGCACGTCACCCTCCGTGGAGACCGTGCGTGGGAGTTCATCGACCGTCTCGTGTCGCTGGCCCTGCCGCGTATCCGCGACTTCCGCGGCCTGTCGCCGAAGCAGTTCGACGGCAACGGCAACTACACCTTCGGTCTCCAGGAGCAGAGCGTGTTCCACGAGATCGATCAGGACAAGATCGACCGCGTTCGCGGCTTCGACATCACCGTCGTCACCTCGGCGAAGACGGATGACGAGGGTCGGGCACTGCTCCGTCACCTCGGCTTCCCGTTCACATCGACTGACGCAAAGGCGTAATCGTCTGACTCCGGCCGGACCGCACCTCGCGCTCGTCGAGGGGTGTGGTCCGGCCGGAGGCGCGATTGCGCTTACAATTGAAGATTGCTACTCATAGCAGGTCTCCTGTCGCGTAACGGCAGGAGAAACCTCGTGATCAAAGGAAAACAAATATGACGATGACAGACCCGGTCGCAGATATGCTGACCCGTCTGCGCAACGCGAACTCGGCACACCACGACTCCGTGACCCTGCCGTCGAGCAAGCTCAAGACCAACATCGCTGAGATCCTCAAGCAGGAGGGTTACATCTCCGGCTTCGAGGTCACCGACGCACGTGTCGGCCAGAACCTCACCCTCTCGCTGAAGTACGGCCCCAACCGTGAGCGTTCGATCGCGGGCATCAAGCGCGTCTCGAAGCCCGGTCTGCGCGTGTACGCACGTTCGACGGAGCTCCCCAAGGTCCTCGGCGGCCTCGGCGTGGCCATCCTGTCCACCTCCTCCGGTCTCCTCACTGACCGTCAGGCCGAGCAGAAGGGCGTGGGCGGAGAAGTTCTCGCCTACGTGTGGTAATTCGAAATGTCGCGTATCGGACGACTTCCCATCGAGATCCCCGCGGGTGTGACCATCACGGTCGACGGCCGTGAGGTCGCGGTGAAGGGCCCCAAGGGTGAGATCACCCTCAACGTGGCCAGCCCCATCGAGGTCGCGGTCGAGGACAACCAGGTGGTTGTCTCCCGTCCCGACGACGAGCGCGAGTCGCGGTCGCTCCACGGCCTGACCCGCACGCTCATCAACAACAACATCATCGGCGTCACCCAGGGCTACTCCAAGGGCCTTGAGGTCGTCGGCACCGGTTACCGCGTGCAGCAGAAGGGCAGCTCGGTCGAGTTCGCTCTCGGCTTCTCGCACCCGGTCGTCGTCGACGCACCCGCCGGCATCACCCTGACGGTCGAGGGCGCCAACAAGCTCACCGTCAGCGGTATCGACAAGCAGGCCGTCGGCGAGGCGGCTGCGAACATCCGCAAGATCCGCAAGCCTGAGCCGTACAAGGGTAAGGGTGTCCGCTACGCGGGCGAGGTCGTGCGTCGCAAGGCCGGAAAGGCTGGTAAGTAATCATGGCTGTGAAGTCGAAGTCCGACGCCCGCGCGCGTCGTCACGCCCGCCTTCGCAAGAAGATCGTGGGCACCGAGGCGCGTCCGCGCCTGGTCGTCAACCGTTCGGCCCGCCACGTCTTCGTCCAGCTGGTCGACGACAGCAAGGGCCACACCGTCGCGTCGGCATCCACGCTCGAGACTGAGCTGCGCTCGTTCGACGGTGACAAGACCGCCAAGGCCCGCAAGGTCGGCGAGCTCGTCGCCGAGCGTGCGAAGGCTGCCGGCATCTCCGAGGTCGTCTTCGACCGCGGTGGCAACCGCTACGCCGGTCGCGTGGCGGCCATCGCAGACGGCGCCCGTGAAGGAGGGCTGGCACTGTGAGTGACAACAAGGAGAACGAAGTGACCGAAACGGCTGCTGCCGCTCCCGAGACGGCCGCTGCCACCGAGGCAGCAGAGCCCGCCCGCGAGCAGCGCGAAGGCCGCCGCGGCGGCCGTGACCGCAACCAGGGCGGTCGTGACCGCAACTCGCGCGACCGCGGCGACAACCAGTTCCTCGAGCGTGTCGTCACCATCAACCGCGTCTCGAAGGTCGTGAAGGGCGGTCGTCGCTTCAGCTTCACCGCTCTCGTGGTCGTCGGTGACGGCAACGGTCTGGTCGGTGTCGGTTATGGCAAGGCTCGCGAAGTTCCTCTCGCCATCTCGAAGGGTGTCGAAGAGGCCAAGCGGAACTTCTTCCGTGTCCCGCGCGTCGGCACCACGGTTCCGCACCCGGTTCAGGGTGAGGCCGCTGCTGGTGTCGTCCTGCTTCGTCCGGCTGCCGCCGGTACCGGTGTTATCGCCGGTGGTCCCGTCCGCGCCGTCCTCGAGTGCGCCGGTGTCCACGATGTCCTCTCGAAGTCGCTGGGTTCGTCGAACACGATCAACATCGTGCACGCGACCGTCGAGGCTCTCAAGAGCCTCGAGGAGCCCCGCGCCGTTGCGGCCCGCCGTGGCCTCGAATACGACGCCGTCGTTCCGGAGATCATCATCCGCAACGAGGCCAAGGCCGCAGCAGCTGCTGCAGCGAAGGTAGGTGCCTGATGGCTGCCCGTCTGAAGGTGACCCAGATCAAGTCCAAGGTGAGCGAGAAGCAGAACCAGCGTGACACGCTGCGCAGCCTCGGTCTGAAGCGGATCGGCGACAGCACCGTCCGCCCCGACGACGCGCAGACGCGCGGTTACGTCAAGACCGTCGCACACCTCGTCAAGGTTGAGGAGATCGACTAATGGCTGAGAAGAACGACGCCGTCGAGGCCGAGAAGGCCCCGAAGAAGGCCGCAGCCAAGAAGCCGGCTGCGAAGAAGGCGGATGCTCCGGCATCGCGTCCCGGTGTGCTGAAGGTCCACCACCTGCGTCCCGTTCCGGGTGCCAACACGGCGAAGACCCGTGTCGGTCGTGGTGAGGGCTCGAAGGGTAAGACCGCCGGCCGCGGTACCAAGGGCACCAAGGCCCGCAACACCGTGCGTCTCGGCTTCGAGGGTGGGCAGATGCCTCTGCACATGCGCACCCCGAAGCTGCGCGGGTTCAAGAACCCGTTCCGCGTCGAGTACCAGGTCGTAAACCTGGAGAAGCTCGCCGAGCTCTACCCCCAGGGTGGGGACGTCACCGTCGGCGACCTGGTCGCCAAGGGCGCGGTTCGCAAGAACGAGAAGGTCAAGGTTCTTGGCAACGGCGACATCGCCGTGAAGCTCAACGTCTCGGTCGACAAGGTCTCGGGTTCTGCCGAGCAGAAGATCGTGGCGGCGGGCGGATCCGTCAAGTAACCACTTCAGAGAGGGGTCGGAGCAATCCGGCCCCTCTTCTGGGTTACTCTGGTCTTTCCGGCCGTCCTCAGTTGTACGGCAACCTTTCCTGGAGGCACGCCCTTGTTTAGCGCTATCGCGCGGATCTTCCGCACGCCCGACCTGCGTAGGAAGATCGGTTTCACCCTGGCGATCATCGCCATCTACCGACTCGGCTCCCACGTCCCCGCTCCGTTCGTGCATTTCCCGAACGTCGAGGAGTGCCTGCGCATGAACGCGGGTACGGAGGGCCTTCTGAGCTTGGTCAACCTCTTCTCCGGCGGTGCGCTGCTGCAACTGTCGATCTTCGCGCTGGGCGTCATGCCCTACATCACCGCGACGATCATCACGCAGCTCCTGCGCGTCGTCATCCCTCACTTCGAAGCGCTGCACAAGGAGGGCCAGGCCGGTCAGGCCAAGCTCACCCAGTACACGCGCTACCTCACCATCGCGCTTGCGCTGCTGCAGTCGACGACCCTGGTGACGGTGGCCCGCAGCGGTCAGCTCTTCGGCGCCACGGACATCGCGGCCTGTCAGCAGCTGCTGACCAATGACGTGTGGTGGGCGCAGCTGCTCATCATCATCGCGATGACGGCCGGAACCGGTCTGATCATGTGGTTCGCCGAGCTCGTGACCGAGCGCGGCATCGGCAACGGCATGTCGCTGCTGATCTTCACCTCGATCGCCGCGACGTTCCCGGCAGCTATGTGGGCGATCTTCGAGTCCAACGGCTTCGAGACATTCCTTCTCGTTCTCGCCATCGGCGTGATCGTGACCGGCCTCGTCGTCTTCGTCGAGCAGTCGCAGCGTCGCGTTCCTGTGCAGTACGCGAAGCGCATGGTCGGTCGCCGCACCTACGGCGGTACGAACACGTACATCCCCATCAAGGTGAACATGGCGGGCGTGATCCCGATCATCTTCGCGTCGTCACTGCTGTACATCCCGATGCTCATCGCTCAGTTCAACACTCCGCAGGACGGCACGGAGCCGGCCGCATGGGTCGTCTGGGTCTCGCAGTACTTCACGACGGGCGACCACCCGCTGTACATGGCCGTCTACTTCCTGCTCATCATCGGCTTCACGTACTTCTACGTGGCGATCACCTTCAACCCTGTAGAGGTCGCCGACAACATGAAGAAGTACGGCGGATTCATCCCCGGCATCCGCGCCGGGCGTCCCACTGCCGAGTACCTCGACTTCGTGCTGACCCGCATCACGTTCCCGGGGTCCATCTACCTGGGTCTGATCGCGCTCATCCCGCTGATCGCCCTGGCAACCGTCAACGCGAACCAGAACTTCCCGTTCGGCGGTGCCTCGATCCTCATCATCGTCGGCGTCGGTCTGGAGACGGTCAAGCAGATCGATGCTCAGCTCCAGCAGCGCCATTACGAAGGGCTCCTCCGTTGACAGCATCCGCTCGACTTCTGATCGTCGGCCCCCAGGGCTCCGGCAAGGGCACGCAGGGCGTGCGTGTCGCCGAGGCGTACGGCATTCCCGTCGTCTCGACCGGTGACATCTTCCGCGCCAACATCAAGGGCGGCACCGACCTCGGCCGTCAGGTCACCGAGATCATGGATCGCGGCGACCTGGTGCCCGACGAATTGACCGGCGAGATCGTGCGCGACCGCCTGTCGCAGGACGATGCCGCTGACGGTTTCCTCCTCGACGGCTACCCGCGCAACGCGGCCCAGGTCGGTCACCTCGATGAGTTTCTCGCCGCTCGGGGCGAAGCGCTCGACGCGGTCATCTTCCTCGACGTTCCGCGCGCTGAGAGCATCGCCCGTATTTCGGTGCGCGCTCAGGAGCAAGGACGCTCGGATGACACCGAGGAGGCGATCGCGAAGCGCCTCGACATCTACGAGAACGAGACCGCCCCGATCCTCGCGGTGTACGGCGAGCGCGGCATTGTCGACACCATCGACGGTGTCGGGTCCCTCGACGAGATCTTCACCCGTATCACCGCGGCGCTGAGTGCTCGCGGTCTGGTTGCGACGGTCTGACGTTCCACGTCTCTCGGACCCGGCACGTTCGCGTGCCGGGTCCGATGCGTTTTCTTCCCACCCTCATTTGTGAAAGCTGTTGAACATGTTCCGCAAGTCGATCTACAAGACGCCGGCTCAGCTGCGCTCGATGGTTGAGCCAGGCCTCATCACGGCGGCATCGCTGGATGCCGCGGCGGCGCTCATGCGCCCCGGAGTCACGACCGCCGAGATTGATGCGGCTGCGAACGCCGCGATCGTCGCTCGAGGAGCGGAGTCGAACTTCCAGATGGTGCGCGGTTACCGTCACACGACGTGCATCTCGGTCAATGACCAGGTCGTGCACGGCATCCCCGGGGATAGGGTGCTCGCAGCGGGAGACATCGTCTCGGTCGACAGTGGCGCGCAGTTCCAGGGCTGGAACGGCGACAGCGCCCGCACCTTCATCATCCCGGGCGAGGCGGATGCCGATGTCGTCGACGCGCGCACGCGGTTGTCCGACGTGACGGAGGGCTCCCTGTGGGCGGGAATCGCGGCCATGGCCTCCGCCCGTCACCTCGGCGATATCGGTGCTGCGATCCAGGGGTACCTGGAAGACAACGCCCCGGGCGAGGGGCGCGATTGGGGCATCCTGCGTGAATACGTCGGGCACGGCATCGGGCGCAAGATGCACGAGGCTCCGAGCCTGTTCAACTACCGCACCCCCGATCGTGGAGCCGAGGTCAAGCCGGGCCTCGTCCTCGCGATCGAGCCCATGGTGACCGCGGGCTCTGAGGACACGTTCGTCGAGGATGACGACTGGACCGTCTCGACGGTCGATGGCTCGGACGGCTCCCACTGGGAGCACAGCGTCGCGCTGCACGCGGGCGGCATCTGGGTGCTCACCGCCGAAGACGGGGGAGCGGCCGGGCTCGCGCCGTACGGCATCACACCCACCCCGGTCGCCTGATCTTCGCCATCGAAGGCCCTGAATCGATTGCGCTGCTCACAACGCGCGCATAGGAATTTCAGGCAGGATCTACCCGAATCGATGCACTCGCATCGAGGTCTTGTCCCCGGACTCGCATCCGCTCGAGTCAGAGAGAACGGAATGTCATGGCTGCTGCCGCCAAGAGCAACACCAACTGGTTCGCCGTCGGAATCTCGATCGCGGTCGTCGTCGTCCTCGCCGGACTCGCGACGCTCGTCGTGGTCATGAACAACCAGGCGACGGCTCCGGGGGTTGCGCCGCAGAGCGCACTCGTCAACGAAGAGACCGGCGCGATCAGCTTCGGATCCGGCGACACCGAGATCGACACGTTCGTCGATTTCATGTGCCCCATCTGCGGCACGTTCGAAGACACCTACGGCGAGTCCCTGCAGAGCGCTGCGGCCAACGACGAGATCACGCTGAACCTGCACCCGATCTCGATCCTCGACCGCTTCTCGCAGAACACCGAGTTCTCGACGCGCGCTGCGGCCTCGGTCTACTGCGTCGCCGCTGAGTCGCCGGATTCCACGCTTGACTACTTCAACCTGCTGTTCGACAACCAGCCGGCCGAGAACACGACCGGTCTAACGGACGATGAGCTGTCCGCTCTCGCCGAGCAGGTTGGTGCGGGGGATGCCGCCAGCTGCATCGCGGACGGCACCTACATGCGCTACATCGCCTCCCAGACGCGCACGCACGACATCGCGGGAACGCCGACCGTCGAGATCGATGGCGAGCGTCTGGACAACGCCGACATCGGAACGCGTTTCGCCGAGATCCTCGGCTGAGTCTCGCGACGCGGACGCAAGCGGGTCGTTCCCTTCGGAGCGGCCCGCTTTTGCGTCGAGTTGCCGGATGGTCCATCGCCGGATAAGATAGAGCGTTGGTGCCTTGTGCCCGGACTCGGCGTGTCCATCCGGAGCGGGCGTCACGAATCATCCATCCACCGCAGATCGACCGGTCTGCAGAAGCGTCAGCGAGGCTATGGCTAAGAAAGACGGTGTCATCGAGATCGAGGGCGTCATTTCGGAGGCGTTGCCCAATGCGATGTTCCGCGTTGAGCTCACCAACGGACACAAGGTCCTGGCGACGATCTCTGGAAAGATGCGGCAGAACTACATCCGCATCATTCCCGAGGACCGCGTGGTCGTGGAGCTCAGCCCCTACGACCTGACCCGCGGCCGTATCGTCTACCGTTACCGCTGATCGGTCGAGAAGTAACACCCCAGGCGATTCCGCCTGTCCGGTGAAGACAGCGAACAGGAAACACTATGAAGGTCAACCCCAGCGTCAAGCCCATCTGCGATCACTGCAAGGTGATCCGCCGTCACGGCCGCGTCATGGTGATCTGCAAGAGCAACCCGCGCCACAAGCAGCGCCAGGGCTGATACCTCTTCAGGTACGACTTACAACTGAATACGACACTGCAGGGTTAAGAAGCTACAACGAAGCCGACACCTCGGGACAGAGGCCCGGGTCCATATCCTGCCCCACACCTCTACTCATTCCAGGAGAACCGCATGGCACGTCTTGCCGGCGTTGACATCCCGCGCGACAAGCGCGTGGTGATCGCCCTCACTTACATTTACGGCGTTGGCCGTACCCGCTCGGTCGAGATCCTCAAGGCCACCGAGATCGACGAGTCGATCCGCGTGAAGGACCTCACCGACGACCAGCTCGTCGCCCTGCGCGACTACATCGAAGGCAACTACAAGGTGGAGGGTGACCTGCGCCGCGAGGTCGCCGCAGACATCCGCCGCAAGGTCGAGATCGGCTCCTACGAGGGCATCCGCCACCGTCGTGGCCTGCCCGTCCGTGGTCAGCGCACCAAGACCAACGCGCGCACCCGCAAGGGCCCGAAGCGCACCGTCGCCGGCAAGAAGAAGGCCCGCTAAGCAGCGGCCAAGGGATTAGGAGAAGAATTTCATGGCTGCACCCAAGGCCGCCGCGCGCAAGCCGCGCCGCAAGGAAAAGAAGAACATCGCGCTGGGCCAGGCCCACATCAAGTCGACGTTCAACAACACCATCGTTTCGATCACCGACCCGTCCGGCGCTGTCATCAGCTGGGCATCGTCGGGTGGCGTGGGCTTCAAGGGCTCGCGCAAGTCGACCCCGTACGCCGCTGGTATGGCTGCCGAGTCGGCCGCCCGCCAGGCTCAGGAGCACGGTGTCAAGAAGGTCGACGTCTTCGTGAAGGGTCCGGGCTCCGGCCGCGAGACCGCGATCCGCTCGCTCACGGCCGCAGGCCTCGAGGTGGGTTCGATCCAGGACGTCACGCCGCAGGCGCACAACGGTTGCCGCCCGCCGAAGCGTCGCCGCGTCTGATTTCGGTTGCTGGAGTCGTCCGCCCTCCGGGGCGGACGACTTTCCGCCCGTTTCACGGGCGCCCTTCCACAACGCAAGACCTCACCAACCACATGTCATATAGCGGGCATGTGATCGAAAGGAACACAAAGTGCTCATTGCACAGCGTCCCACACTGACCGAGGAAAAGATCGCCGAGAACCGTAGCCGGTTCATCGTCGAACCGCTCGAGCCCGGCTTCGGCTACACCATCGGTAACGCGCTGCGTCGCAGCCTGCTCTCGTCGATCCCCGGCGCTGCTGTCACCAGCATCCGACTCGACGGTGTGCTGCACGAGTTCAGCACGATCCCCGGGGTCAAGGAGGATGTCACTGAGATCATCCTCAACATCAAGCAGCTCGTCGTGTCGAGCGAGCGCGATGAGCCGATCACGGCTTACCTGCGCAAGACCGGTGCCGGTGAAGTGACCGCGGCAGACATCTCGGCTCCGGCCGGTGTCGAGGTCCACAACCCCGACCTGGTCATCGCGACGCTCAACGAGTCCGCGAAGTTCGAGCTGGAGCTCACCATCGAGCGTGGCCGTGGCTACGTCTCGGCGACCCAGAACCGCAACGAGTACGCAGAGGCCGGCCAGATCCCGGTCGACTCGATCTACTCGCCGGTTCTCAAGGTCAGCTACCGCGTCGAGGCGACGCGTGCCGGTGAGCGCACCGACTTCGACAAGCTGATCCTCGACGTCGAGACGAAGAACAGCATCGCCGCCCGCGATGCCGTCGCTTCGGCCGCGAAGACCCTGATCGAGCTTTTCGGTCTGGCCCGCGACCTGAACGTCGAGGCCGAGGGCATCGAGGTCGGCCCCGCGCCGGTCGAGCCTGTCCTCTCCAGCGAGCTGTCCATGCCCATCGAGGACCTGGATCTCTCGGTTCGCTCCTACAACTGCCTCAAGCGCGAGGGCATCAACACGGTGTCCGAGCTCGTGGCGCTGTCGGAGACGCAGCTGATGAACATCCGCAACTTCGGCCAGAAGTCGGTCGACGAGGTGCGCGACAAGCTCATCTCGCTCGGTCTGTCGCTCAAGGATTCGGTGCCCGGTTTCGACGGCGCCCACTTCTACGGCGCAGGCGAAGACGAGTCCTTCTGACCTTCCCGAAATTCTGACCAGGAGTTAGACCAATATGCCTAAGCCCACCAAGGGTCCCCGCCTCGGAGGCGGCCCCGCACACGAGCGTCTGCTGCTTGCCAACCTGGCTGCTGCTCTCTACACGCACAAGTCGATCAAGACGACCGAGACGAAGGCAAAGCGCCTGCGTCCGCTCGCCGAGCGACTGATCACCTTCGCCAAGCGCGGCGACCTGCACGCACGCCGTCGCGTGCTGTCGATCATCGGTGACAAGGAAGTCGTTCACACGCTCTTCACCGAGATCGCTCCGCTGGTCGCTGACCGTGAGGGCGGCTACACCCGCATCACGAAGGTCGGCAACCGCAAGGGTGACAACGCGCCCATGGCCGTGATCGAGCTCGTCCTCGAGCCCGTCACGCCGAAGGCGAAGAAGGCCGCCAAGGCTGCTCCGAAGGCCGAGAAGGCCGTCGAGGAGGCTCCCGTCGAGGACGCCGCCGTTGACGCCGGTGCCGAGTCGCAGGAAGAGGGTGCAGCTGCTGAGGCTGCAGCCGAAGCTGCTGTCGAGGCTCCCGCCGAGGAGAAGTCCGAGTAATTCTCGTACTCCGTACGAAACCCGCCGCCCCTCGGGGCGGCGGGTTTCGTCGTTTTTCAGGTCGGCGGCGCTGACGGGATAGTCTGAACGGATGCTGAGGCTGCTGCGTACATGATGACCGAATCGACCCGCCCTGCACGCACTCCGCGCGCCTACGCCGCGTTCGTCGGAATCGGTCTGCTCGCCGGTGTTCTCTCCGGGCTCTTCGGCGTCGGCGGAGGCACCGTGATCATGCCGATGCTGGTCCTGCTGCTGGCATTCGACCAGCGTCTGGCCGCTGGTACGTCGCTCGCGGCGATCGTGCCGACCGCGAGCGTCGGCGTGATCTCCTATGCGCTGCACGGATCGGTCGCGTGGATCCCCGCTGCGATCCTCGCCGCGGGTGCGGTGGTCGGCGCTCAGATCGGCACGCGTCTGCTGCCGCGCATCTCGCAGACCGCGTTGCGCTGGTGCTTCGTCGGCTTCCTCGTCGTGGTGATCGTCACGCTTTTCGTCGTGATCCCCTCTCGGTCGGCGGTATTCGAGCTCGGTCTCCTCAACGGCGTTCTGCTCGCTCTGGTGGGTGTGGGCACCGGTATTCTGGCGGGGCTCATCGGCGTCGGCGGGGGAGTGATCGTCGTCCCCGTGCTTATGCTCGCCTTCGGCACGAGCGATCTCGAGGCGAAGGGCACGTCTCTGCTCATGATGATTCCGACGGCGATCTCCGGAACCATCGGCAACCTGCGCAACAAGAACGTCGATCTGGTCGCCGCCGGGGTAATCGGGGTGTCGGCGTGCACGACGACGGCGCTCGGCGCCTGGCTGGCGACGTTGATCGATCCGCTGCTGGGCAACGTCCTGTTCGCCGCGTATCTCGTCGTGATCGCGGTGCAGATGGCGTTGAAGGCGATCCGCGGGCGTCGTCGCTGACGTCGTGGACGCGGCCGGAGGGCTTCCCTCGATAGACTCGTCGGGTGCCTGTGAACAATGATCTGGTCGGCCGGGAGTTCCCGCCGACGCCGCCGTACCTGGTCGGTCGCGAGAAGGTGCGCGAGTTCGCCCGTGCCGTCTTCGCCGACGCTCCGCTGCACACCGATGTGGAGGCTGCCCGTGCGCTGGGCCACGCCGATGTCGTGGCGCCGCCGACGTTCGCGATGGTCATCCAGGACCTCACTCTGCAACAGCTGCTCGGTGAGCCTGACTCGGGCATCGAGCTGGCCCGTACGATTCACGCCGAGCAGCGTTTCGCGTATTCGAGGCCGATCGTCGCGGGTGATGAGCTCACCGCGAAGCTCTCGGTGACGGGCATCCGGATGATGGCGGGGAACGCGATGATCACGAGCGAGGCGGCGATCACCGGTGCAGCGGGCGAGCATGTCGTGACGGCGACGAGCGTGCTGCTGGTCGGTTCCGAGGAGGATTCCGCATGACGTATTCCGTGGGCGATGTGATCGCCGAGCGCACCGTGCACCTGAGCCGCGAGTCTCTGGTGCGTTACGCCGGGGCTTCCGGCGACTTCAATCCCATCCACTACCGCGATGACGTCGCTGCAGCCGTCGGCCTGCCGGGCGTGCTCGCGCACGGCATGCTCACGATGGGAATCGCTTCCTCCGTCGTCGTGGCCGCCCTGGGCGATGCGTCGAAGATCACGGACTACGGCGTGCGCTTCACTCGCCCCGTCGTCGTCGATCCCGAGACGGGCGCCGATGTGTCGGTGATCGCGAAGGTCGGTGCGGTCGATGACGAGTCGGTTCGGATCGATCTCACGGTGAAGGCCGCTGAGACGACCGTGCTCGTCAAGGCCCAGTTGCGCGTCGCGCGCTGAGAGGACGGACATGGCAGAGATCGTGCCGATTCCGCTGGCCGAGCTGACGACGCTGCGTACGGGCGCGGCACCCGAGCGGATGCTGGATGCCACGACTGCAGACGAGCTCGTCGCCGCGCTGCGCGAGACGTGGGCGCGCCACGACGACTGGTTCGTGCTGGGCGGCGGCTCGAACCTCTTCGTCGGCGATGAGCCGTTCGAGGGGACGGTCATCCGGGTGCTCACGGCGGGGATCGAGCGGCTGGACTCTCCGCATGAGGGCCGGGCTCGGTTGCGTGTACAGGCGGGTCACAATTGGGATGCGCTGGTCGCCTACGCGGTCGAGAACGGGCTGGCGGGCATTGAGGCGATGAGCGGGATCCCCGGAACGGTCGGGGCCGCGCCCGTTCAGAACGTCGGCGCCTATGGTCAGGAGATCCAGGAGACGCTCGTCGAGGTCGAGCTGATCGACGAGGCGACGGGCGAGGTCTCGACGGTCTCGGCCGAGGAGCTCGGCCTCGGGTTCCGCACATCGGTGCTCAAGCACCACTACGGCGGCGTGCCGATCCGTCGCGCGGTGATCCTGTCGGTCACGCTCGATCTGGCAGAGGTCGGCGGCGAAGGACGCCAGGTGCGCGGCGAGCAGCTGCGTCGTGCGCTCGGTCTCACGGGCGACGAACGGATCGCGCTGGCGGCCCTGCGCGAGCAGATCCTCCGTATCCGGGCTTCCAAGGGCATGTTGCTGAACCCGGACGACCCCGATACGACGAGCGCCGGCAGCTTCTTCCAGAACATCATCATTCCCGAGAAGACGGCGGCGCAGCTGCCGGCCGAGTGCCCGCGGTGGCCGGTGACTCCCGATCTGGATGCCGTCACGGTGATTCCGCTCGGCGCCTACGACGGGTACATCCCGCAGGCGTCGGTGGCCCGTGCCGAGGTGAAGGTCAGCGCTGCGTGGCTGATCGAGAACGCCGGAATCAAGAAGGGCTTCCGCCTGCCGCGTTCGCGCGCGGGGCTGTCGACCAAGCATGCTCTGGCGCTGACCAACCGAGGCGGGGCGAGCGGTGAAGAGCTCGCGGAGCTCGCCCGGTTCGTGCAGGCGCGGGTGCACTCGGAGTTCGGTCTGCTGCTGCAGCCGGAGCCGGTTCTCGTCGGCGTCGAGCTCTGAGAGGAGACGGATGAGCGCGCTCGTCCCGTACCTTTCTTTCCCGGGCAATGCCGAAGAGGCCCTGAGGTTCTACCGGGATGTGTTCGGCGGCGAGCTGGAGCTGCACACCTACGCGCAGTTCGGCCGGGCTGACGGACCGGGCGACGCGATCGCCCACGGTGTTCTACGGGGGCCGGTGCTGCTCTTCGCCGCGGATGCCGCGGGCGACGAGGACGCGGTGCACATCGTCGGCGCGAGCTTCTCACTCCTCGGCACAGCGGACCCCGTGGTCCTCGGTGGATGGTTCGACGAGCTCGCCCGCGAGGGCCGCGTCGTCGAGCCGCTGGGTAAGCGGCCGTGGGGCGATGGCGACGGACAAGTGCTCGACCGTTACGGCATCCGCTGGCTCATCGGCCACGGTCGCTGACCGCGGAAGTTCCTCGGCACCCGCTGCATGCATCGATCCCCCGTCCGATCCGCAGGGATCGGACGGGGATCGGCGCCGTTTCGCCAGCGGTGAAGGTCAGATGGCGAAGAGCTTCTGCAGGCGCTGGATGCCCTCGAGCAGCTGGTCGTCGCCGAGGGCGTACGACAGGCGCAGGTATCCGGACGGGCCGAACGCCTCACCGGGGACCACGGCGACCTCTGCCTTCTCGAGGATGAGGTCGGCGAGCTCGAGTGTCGTGGTCGGGGTGACGCCGTGCCACTCGCGGTTCAGCAGGCCGCGCACGTCGGGGTAGACGTAGAACGCGCCGAGCGGGTTCGGAACGTGCACGCCGTCGATCTTCGACAGCTCCGAAACGATGAGGCGGCGACGGCGGTCGAACGCCTCGCGGAACTGCTCGGCCTCGGTCTGCGGGCCGTTGAGCGCTGCGATCGCCGCCTTCTGGGCGATGTTGTTCACGTTGCTCGACAGGTGCGACTGCAGGTTGGCGGCGACCTTGATGGCATCCGCGGGGCCGACCATCCAGCCGACGCGCCATCCGGTCATGGCATAGGTCTTCGCGACGCCGTTGACGAGGATCGTCTGTTCGGCGAGCGCGGGAACGGCCTCGACGATCGACGTCGCCTTGACGCCCTCGTAGGTGAGGTTCTGGTAGATCTCGTCGGAGATGACCCAGATGCCGTGCTCGAGCGCCCACTCGCCGATGGCGCGGGTCTCCTCGAGCGTGTAGACCGATCCGGTCGGGTTCGACGGTGAGACGAAGACGAGCACGGTGGTGCGCTCGGTGCGGGCGGCCTCGAGCTGGGCGACGGTGACCTTGTACTCCTGGTCGGCCCCGGCGAAGACCTCGACCGGCACGCCGTCGGCGAGCTGGATCGCCTCGGGGTAGGTGGTCCAGTACGGCGCGGGCAGCAGCACCTCGTCGCCGGGGTTCACCACCGCCTGGAACGCCTGGTAGACGGCCTGCTTGCCGCCGTTGGTCACGATGACCTGCGACGGCGAGACCTCGAGACCGGAGTCGCGCAGCGTCTTGGCCGCGATCGCCTCGCGCAGCGCAGGCAGACCTGCGGCGGGCGTGTAACGGTAGCTCGACGGATCCGCGAGCGCCTCGGCCGCGGCATCCACGATGAACTGCGGCGACGAGAAGTCGGGCTCGCCGGCGGCATACGAGATGACGGGCTTGCCCTCGGCCTTCAGAGCCTTGGCCTTGGCATCGACCTTGAGGGTCGCCGACTCGGCGATGGCGGACAGCTTGCGGGAGAGAGGAGCGCGTTCGGTCACATCTCAGATGCTACTCGGATGCCTCACGCACCGTAACTCGAGGGCAACGCGCAGTAATCGGCGAATCGGCGGGCAGGGCGCTGCGAGTCGGTGATGTCGACGAGAGCGGATGCCGCGGTCTGCGGGGGTTCGTCGTCGGAGAGCTGCCACACAGTGAAGTTCCACAGTCCGCGTGCGCTCGGGCTCAGAAGGGCTGCGGGTCCGGAGACGATGAGCACGCGGTCGCGCGCGGCATCCGCGCGGAACGGGGTGATGACCTCGGCACGCAGGGTCTTCTCGTCGCCGTCGATGCTATGGGCCTGTTCGACTGTCTGGCCGACGGAGGCGAGGGCGGCCGCGACCTCATCGGCGACGAGGCGCGACCGCGCAGCATCCGCCCCGGCCACGGCCAGGAGGCGGCCGGATATCGGATACAGGTGCAGGAACTCCTCGGCGATGCCGGTCCATACCTCACTCATGAGCCCAGGTTACGCCTGCGATCCGGAGCTGAGGGTCGGAATCGAGATCGGGAAGTCCTCGTGTTGATACTGAGTGTCAGCTAGGCTGACTCGCGGTCCCACATTCCTGCATGGAGGAGAGAACGATGAGTGCCGCCACCCCCTACATCCCGCCGGTCGCCGACTACGCCTTCCTCTATGGGGAGCTCTTCGGGCGCGATATCGTCTCGGACGCCTCCGGAGGCGCGATCACCGCGGATGACGCGGTCGAGATCATCGCCGGAGCGGGGGAGTTCGCCGCCGAAATGCTCGCCCCGCTCGATCGGGCCGGCGATCAGATCGGCGCTCGGCTCGAAGATGGCGAAGTCCGCCTGCCGAACGGGTTTGCCGAAGCCTACCGGGCGCTCGTCGAATCGGGCTGGGTCAGCGCGACGGCCCCCGATACCGCCGGCGGCGATGGACTGCCCGAATCGGTCGGCGCCGGACTCGGCGAGATCTGGAACAGTGCGAACATGGCCTTCGCCCTGTGTTGGATGCTCGGCACCGGCGCCATCCACGCGCTCGACGCCGCAGCATCCGAGGATCTGCGCGAAACGTATCTGACCAAGCTCGTCAGCGGCGAGTGGACCGGGACCATGAACCTCACCGAGCCGGAGGCCGGCACCGATCTCGGCGCGATCCGCACCCTGGCGACCCCGCGCGGCGACGGCAGCTACGCCATCACCGGGCAGAAGATCTTCATCACCTGGGGCGACCACGACATCGCCGAGAACATCGTGCACCTCGTCCTCGCGCGCACGCCGGGCGCCCCCGAAGGGGCGAAGGGCCTGTCGCTGTTCGTCGCCCCGCGCCGTCTCGTGAATGCCGACGGCTCGCTCGGGGAGCGCAATGCGATCACCACGGTGGCGCTCGAGCACAAGCTCGGCATCCACGCGAGCCCGACCTGCGTCCTCGCCTATGAAGACGCCACCGGGTATCTCGTGGGCGAGCTGCACGGCGGTCTGGCCGGCATGTTCGTCATGATGAACTCCGCCCGCGTCGGCATGGGCCACCAGGCGACCGGCATCTCCGAGCGGGCGCTGCAGGGCGCCACAGCCTACGCCGCCGGACGCCTCCAGGGGCCGGTCATCGGCCGCCCGGCCGGAACGCCGATCGCCGGACACCCCGACGTGGCACGGATCCTGCGCTCCATGTCGAGCCAGACCTTCGCAATGCGCGCCCTGTCGGTGCACGTCGGCGACCTGTTCGATCGCGCCGCCGCTGGCGAGGACGTGCTGCGCCTCGCCGAGCTGTTCGTGCCGATCCTCAAGGGCTGGGCGAGCGAGGAGACGCTGCGCGTCACGAGCGACGGCATCCAGGTGTATGGCGGAATGGGCTTCATCGATGAGACCGGCGCTGCGCAGCATTACCGCGATGCGCGCATCATCCCGATCTATGAGGGCACGACCGCCATCCAGGCGAACGACCTCATCGGGCGAAAGGTTATCCGCGATGGGGGAGCGACCGTCTCCGGTCTGCTCGAAGCCATCGCCGAGACGGCCGCAACGGTTCGAGAAACGGATGCGGTCATCGCCGACGCGCTCGACCGGGCGGTGGCGGCGGCCCGCCGGGCGACAGAGTCTCTGATCTCCTTCGGGGCGGGGCGCGATTCTTCCTCGGTCGCCGTGCCGTACCTGATGCTGCTCGGAACCCTCGCCGGCGGCTGGATGCACGCGCTCGCTGTCATCGCCGTGGCCGCCCACGACACGGCCCATGATGATGATGCCGATCGGAAGACCGATGCGCGCTTCTACATCGCGCACCACCTGCCCCGCGTGCACGCGCTCGCCGAGACGGTCGCCGCGGGTGAGATCGGCTGACCGCTCGAGCAAACAGATGAAGGGCGGGGAGGATGCGATGCATCCGCCCCGCCCTTCATCGTTCTCAGGACTCGTCGACGAGATGACGCGAGTAGGCGGATGTCGTGAGGAACGCGGGGAAGTCCGTTCCCAGCGCGACCTCACGGAACACGTCCGCGGCGTCATCGAAGCGGTCGCCGGCGGAGCGCGTCGCCTGGGCGAGAGTCTCCTGGATCAGAGCCTCGACGTATTCCGCGGTGATCCGGGCACCGTCCTCGGTGGAGCGGTCCTGCTGGATCCACTGCCAGACCTGCGACCGTGAGATCTCCGCGGTCGCGGCATCCTCCATGAGGTTGTCGATCGCGACGGCACCCAGCCCGCGCAGCCACGCCTCGATGTATCGGATCGCGACGGAGACGTTGTCGCGTACGCCCTGTGCGGTGATCGGTCGGCCGATGCGCAGATCGAGCAGGTCCTCCGCGCGCACCGAGACGTCATCGCGCTGCCGATCGATCTGGTTCGGCGCCTCGCCGAGTACCGCGTCGAACTCCGCCTGGGCTGCGGGGATGAGGTCGGGGTGCGCGACCCACGTGCCGTCGAACCCGTCGCCGGCCTCGCGCTTCTTGTCCGCAGAGACCTTCTCGATCGCGGAAGCGGTGACCTCGGGGTCGCGGCGATTCGGGATGAATGCACTCATACCGCCGATCGCATATGCGCCGCGCTGGTGGCACGTCTTCACGAGAAGCTCGGTGTAGGCGCGCATGAACGGGACGGTCATCGTGATCTCGCTGCGATCCGGCAGCACGAAGCGGGCGCCGCGCCCGCGGTAGTTCTTGATGATCGAGAAGATGTAGTCCCAGCGGCCGGCGTTCAGGCCCGCGCAGTGGTCGCGCAGCTCGTACAAGATCTCGTCCATCTCGAAGGCGGCCGGCAACGTCTCGATCAGGACGGTTGCGCGGATCGTGCCGTGCGGGATGCCGATGTACTCCTCGGCGAAGGTGAACACGTCGTCCCAGAGCTTCGCCTCCTCGCTCGATTCGAGCTTGGGGATGTAGAAGTACGGCCCGCGGCCGGCGTCGATGAGCGCCTGCGCGTTGTGGAAGAAGTACAGGCCGAAGTCCACGAGGGACGCGGATGCGGACAGCTGCCGCCCCGTGCGGTCGATGAACATCAGGTGCTTCTCGAGCAGGTGCCATCCGCGCGGGCGCATGACGATCGTGGGGGTCAGCTCGGCCGTGACCTCGTAGCGCTTGCCCTCCGGGGAAGCGAAGGAGAGCTCACCGCGGATCGCGTCGTGCAGCGACAGCTGGCCGCCGATGACGTTCTGCCAGGTCGGGCTCGTGGCGTCCTCCTGGTCGGCGAGCCAGACGCGGGCACCGGAGTTCAGCGCATTGATCGTCATCTTCGGGTCTGTGGGGCCGGTGATCTCGACGCGGCGGTCCTCGAGCCCGGGCCCCGCACCGGCGACCTGCCAGTCGGCATCCTCGCGGATGTGCCGCGTGTCGTCGCGGAAGCGCGGGTCGTGCCCGGTGCCGATCTCGAAGCGCCGGCGCATGCGGTCTGCGAGGCGATCGTGGCGGCGGTGGCTGAAGCGGTGGTGCAGCTCGGTGAGGAAGGCGAGCGACTCGGGCGTGAGGATCTCGTCGAACCGTTCGTGCAGGGGGCCGGTGACGGTGAGTGCCGGGTCCTGCAGGATCGTCTGCGTCGGGGCGGTGGTCGGAGGTGCGGTGGGAGTGGTCATGATCGTGGTCCTTCGGAGAGTCAGTGGAACTGCGCGGTCTCGGTGGAGCCGGCGAGGGCGAGGGTGGCGCTGTCGGGGTTGAGCGCGGTCGAGATGACGTCGAAGTACCCGGTGCCGGCTTCGCGCTGGTGCTTGGTGGCGGTGTATCCGGATGCCTCGGCGGCGAACTCGGCCTCCTGCAGCTCGACGTAGGCGCTCATGGCGCGTTCGGCGTAGCCGCGGGCGAGATCGAACATGGAGTGGTTCACGGCGTGGAAGCCGGCGAGGGTGATGAACTGGAACTTGTAGCCGAGGTCGGCCAGCTCCTGCTGGAACGTCGCGATCTGTTCGTCCGTGAGGTGACGCTTCCAGTTGAAGCTCGGCGAGCAGTTGTAGGCGAGCATCTTGCCGGGGAATCGCTCGTGGATGGCCGCGGCGAACGCCCGGGCGAGCTCGATGTCCGGCTCGCCGGTCTCGACCCAGAGCAGGTCGGCGTAGGGCGCGAAGGCGAGTCCGCGGCTGATGACGGAGTCGAGTCCGGCGCGGATGCGGTAGAAGCCTTCAGCGGTGCGCTCGCCGGTGGTGAACTCCCGGTCGCGCTCGTCGACATCGCTGGTGAGGAGGTCTGCGGCGAGAGCATCCGTCCGCGCGACGATGACGGTCGGCACGCCCGCGACGTCCGCCGCGAGACGAGCGGCGTTGAGCGTGCGGATGTGCTGCGCGGTGGGGACGAGGACCTTGCCGCCCAGGTGCCCGCACTTCTTCTCACTGGCGAGCTGGTCTTCCCAGTGGATGCCGGCGGCTCCGGCCTGGATGAGGGAAGAGGCCAGCTCATAGGCGTTGAGGGAGCCGCCGAAGCCGGCCTCGGCGTCTGCGACGATCGGGGCGAGCCAGTCCTGCGTGATCTCGCCCTCGGCGTGCTCGAGCTGGTCCTGGCGGAGGAGGGCGTTGTTGATGCGGCGCACGACGGCGGGCACGGAGTTCGCCGGGTACAGCGACTGGTCGGGGTACGTCTGGCCCGCGAGGTTGCCGTCGGCGGCGACCTGCCACCCGGAGAGGTAGATGGCTTTGAGGCCGGCGCGCACCTGCTGCACGGCCTGTCCGCCGGTGTATGCGCCGAGGGCCCGGATGTAGTCCTCGGTGTGGAGGAGATTCCAGAGGTTCTCAGCGCCTCGGCGAGCGAGCGTGGAATCCTCACGGACCGAGCCTCGGATGCGGACGACGTCGTCTGCGGAGTACGTGCGCTCGACGCCGTCCCAGCGCGGGTCGGTGTCCCAGATCTCCTGCAGCTCGGCCGCTGTCTGCGTCTGGTCGCCGGAACGGAGGCCGGCGGGGCGGGGTGCGTGGGTGCTCATGGTGTCTCCTCCATTGGATGACGGTTCCTGATCGCCGTCGGGAACCGGATGCTTGGCACCTACTCTGGGTGAAGAAAACCCTCTTCAATACGAGAAGTCGGGCAGAAGTTTTTCGTTATTTCTGGTTTCGTGACAGACTCGCCGCCATGACGTCAGCGAAGACGCAGTACCCCGAAGTGCACGACACGGACGCCCTGACCATCGGGCGCCGCATCCGGCAGATGCGAACCTCCCGCGGGATGACCCTGGAGGAGCTCGCCGCGGCGATTGGTCGGGCGCCCAGTCAGGTGTCGATGATCGAGACCGGAAAACGCGAGCCGAAACTCACTCAGCTGCAGCAGATCGCCCGTGCGCTGGGAACCGGGCTCGACGCGCTCCTGGAGGGCGAGCCGCTCGATGAGCGCAGCGTCGCCGAGATAGCGCTGCAGCGCGCGATGACGGGGCAGACGTTCCAGACGCTCGGGATCGAACCCTTCCGCATCACGAAGACGACTCCGATGGCCGCGGTGCAGGCGCTGCTCGCCCTCCACGGTGAGATCGAGCGGCTCAAGGATGAGCGCGCCGCGACTCCGGAGGAGGCGCGGCGCGCCAACGTCGAACTCCGCCACCTCATGCGCCGCCAGGACAACCACTTCGCCGACCTCGAGAAGCGCGCAGCCGAGATCCTCGCGGCGGTTGGACACCCTGGTGGCCCGTTGACCCAGCGCACAGCATCCGAGATCGCCGCCTATCTCGGATTCACCCTCCACTACGCGCCCGATTTACCGCAGACGACGCGCAGCGTCGCCGACCTCGCGCACGGCCGGCTCTACCTCTCCAGCAGCGTGCCGGCGAAGGGAGATGCTCGCACCGCCGTGCTGCAGGCTCTCTCCAGCCGCATCCTCGGGCACGCGGAACCGCGCAGCTACGCGGAATTCCTGCGGCAACGGGTCGAGACGAACTACCTCACGGGCGCGCTGCTGATGCCCGAGGCGGACGTCGTGCCGGCCCTGCGCGACGCGAAGCAGCGCCGCGCGATCTCGATCGAGGACCTGCGCGACGCGTATTCGGTCTCCTATGAGACGGCCGCGCACCGGTTCACGAATCTCGCCACCCGCCATCTCGACATCCCCGTGCACTTCCTGAAGGTGCATGAGTCGGGCACCATCACCAAGGCGTACGAGAACGATGATGTGAACTTCCCGACCGACCGGCTCGGCGCGATCGAGGGGCAGATGTGCTGCCGCAAGTGGACGAGCCGCGTCGTGTTCGAGGAGGACGACCGGTTCAACCCCTACTACCAGTACACCGACACCGGAGGCGGCACCTACTGGTGCACGGCCCGGGTCGAGTCTTCCAGCGAGGGTCTGCACTCGGTGAGCGTCGGCGTGCGCTTCGACGACACACGCTGGTTCGTGGGCCGTGACACGGCGAATCGCGGCGTGTCGAAGCATTCGGCGGAGGTGTGCTGCCGGCGGGCCCCCGCGGATCTGGAGGAGCGCTGGCGCACCCGGTCTTGGCCGAATGTGAAGACCCCGCGCACCCTGCTGGCGACGCTGCCGACGGGGGCGTTCCCGGGTGTCGACACGACGGATGTGTACGCATTCCTCGAGGCGCACGCGCCGGGGTGAGAGCACGGTGTCAGCCGCGGCTCGCCTGCAGCAGCGCCCACAGCTCGGCGCGGTCGGGGAATGACGACAGGTCCAGCCCGAGAAGTCTCGCGGCCTGCGCCACGCGCGTGCGCAGGGTGTGCCGATGGATGCCGAGGGCCAGAGCCGCCTGCTCGAAGCGCGCATCGTGCTCGAGCCACACCCGCAGGGTGCTCTCGAGGTCGCTGTCCGCGTCGTGAAGGGCTGAGAGGCGCGAGGTCGCGATGAGTGCTGCCTCGTCGTCGGTGAGGATCGAGAGGATGCTGCGTCCCGCCGCATCCGCGAACCGTGTGGCGCCCGGTCGGCCGCGCCGTAGAGCGCTGCGGGCTTGAGCCGCGGCGCGCGAGAAGCCGGTGAGCTCCGCGGCATCCGATGCTCCGATGCGGATGCCGAAGCGTTCCGCGGCGTCATCGAGCAGGGGAGCGTCGGAGGCCGGAAGGCAGATCAGGGTTCCGTCGTCCACCGGGGCCAGGAAGACCTTCGACCCGCGTTCGGTGCGTCGGCGCTCCCACCATTCCTCAAAGGCATCGGCGGGGGCGCTCGCGGTGATCGCGACGATCAGGGGCGCGGCAGGGAACGAGAGCAGCACCCGCTGTGCGAGCGTGGGGTCATCGAGCATCAGCGATTCGAGCACCTGGGCATGCAGTCGCCGTCGTTGAGCGGCGAGCTGCTCATTCTGCTCCTCGGCGAGCCCGGCCATGGCGATGACGGAGGTGATGACCGCTCGTGCCTCCGCGTCGAGGGAGTCGGCCTCGACGACGAGCACTCCGCGCAGGCGGCGCGTCTGACCGATGGTGAACAGCTGGAGGCCGGCTGTGCTGCGTGCCGATTCCGTGCCGCGGGCGAGCATCGTGGTGGCTTCATCGACGATCGCCCGTCGCCTGTGCGGTTCGAGGAGGCGGCCGGTGGCTCGATCGCCGGTGAGCTCTCCCGTCGCATCGAAAAGGCCCACCCAGGTGTCGAGGCGGTGGCCGAGTTCGGCGATGATCGCGAGCAGGCCGTGGGGGCGCAGTGCAGCGACCGCGAGAGCTCGTTGGGTTTCGAGAGCCCAGTCGCGGCGCGCGTAGGCCCGTGTGGCGATCGCCTCGGCGTGTGTCCGGGCGACCGCGATGAACGGGGTGTCGTAGGGGACTTCGAACAGTGGCACTCCGGCGGCGCTGCACGCCTCGGCGAGGCCGAGTGGGAGGGCCGGATGTCTGACACCGGTGCCGAATCCGATGCCGATGACGCCATGCGCAGCGAGCCGGTCGACGTACTCGGCGGGCGCGAGCGCACCGTCGAACTGTCCGCCGGTGGTGAGGAGCACGAGGTCGTCGGTGAGGAAGGGCGTCGGGTCGGCGAGGTCGGAGGAATGCACCCAGCGCAACGGTCGGTCCAGGGCGACCGACGGCTCGGTGAGCAGGCGCAGCCCGAGGTCGGGATCGCTCATCAGGCCGCGAAGTGTGGGATCGGTCATGCCACTCCTATACTCATCGGCGAATATTGATCACAACTTATCCGATCGGGCGAAGGACAGGGCCCGACCGGAGGCCTACGCTCTCAGCATGACCCTCACGCAGCAGCGTCGCCTGGTAACAGCCCTGCCCGGCCCGCGTTCGGCAGAGATCCTCGCCCGCAAGGCGGATGCCGTGGCATCCGGCGTCGCGCACTCCGTTCCTGTCGCCGTCGTCGAAGCCGGCGGGGGAGTGGTCCTGGATGCCGATGGGAACTCGCTCATCGACCTCGGCAGCGGTATCGCGGTCACCACGATCGGCAATGCGCATCCGAAGGTCGCCGCCGCCGTCGCAGCCCAGGTCGAGCGCTTCACGCACACGTGCTTCATGATCTCGCCCTACGAGGAGTACATCGCCGTCGCGGAGGCCCTGAACCGGCTGACGCCCGGCGACTTCCCCAAGCGCAGCGCGCTGTTCAACTCCGGTGCCGAGGCGGTCGAGAACGCGATCAAGATCGCGCGCAAGCACACCGGGCGCTCCGCCGTCGTCGCCTTCGAGCACGGTTATCACGGGCGCACGAACCTGACGATGGCACTGACCGCGAAGGCGATGCCGTACAAGAGTGGGTTCGGGCCGTTCGCCCCCGAGGTCTACCGGGCGCCGCTGTCCTACCCCTTCCGTGACGGCCTGAACGGGGCGGATGCCGCGGCCCGCGCCATCGCCATCATCGAGAAGCAGGTCGGGGCGGCCGAACTCGCAGCCGTGATCATCGAGCCGATCCCCGGCGAGGGCGGGTTCATCGTGCCGGCGGACGGCTTCCTGCCGGCGGTGCAGGAGTGGTGCCGGGCGAACGGCGTCGTCTTCATCGCGGATGAGGTGCAGAGCGGCTTCGCCCGCACCGGGACGATGTTCGCCAGCGAGCAGCTCGAAATCGAACCCGACCTCATCACGACCGCGAAGGGCATCGCCGCGGGCCTTCCGCTCGCCGCCGTGACCGGCCGTGCAGAGATCATGGACGCCGCCCATGCCGGAGGGCTCGGCGGAACGTATGGAGGCAACCCGGTCGCCTGCGCCGCTGCGCTCGCCGCGATCGACGTCTTCGAGAACGACGGGATGCTGGAGCGCGCGCAGAGGATCGGCGATCTGCTGCGCACGCGGCTCGAGATCATGAGGCAGAACGATCCGCGCATCGGCGAGGTGCGCGGACGCGGGGCGATGATGGCGATCGAGTTCATCGACCCGCTGACCCGTGAGCCGGATGCCGCGCTCACGGCCGCTGTCGTGAAAGCATGCATCGGCGAGGGCGTCATCGTGCTCGCCTGCGGCACCTTCGGCAACGTCATCCGATTCCTCCCGCCCCTGACCATCCCCGACGACCTGCTGCACGAGGGGCTCGATGTCCTCACCGCAGCCCTCTCCGGCCTCTGAAGGAGCGCACATGAGCATCACGGCATCCGATGAGCAGACCCTGCTCGACAGCATCCCCACCGGGCTCTTCATCGACGGCGAATGGGTCGAGGCAGAGGGCGGTCGAACCTTCGCGGTGCACGACCCGGCGACAGGCGCCGTCATCCGGCGCATCGCCGATGCATCGGCGGACGACGGCGTCCGCGCGCTCGACGCGGCCGTCGCCGCTCAGGAGGAGTGGGCGGCCACTGCGCCCCGTACCCGCAGCGACATCCTGCGCCGGGCCTTCGACCTCGTGCAGCAGCACAAGGAGGATCTTGCTCTGCTCATGACGCTCGAGATGGGAAAACCGATCGGCGAGGCGCGCGGCGAGGTCGTCTACGGCGGCGAATTCCTGCGCTGGTTCAGCGAAGAGGCCGTGCGCATCACGGGCAGCTATGGGCTGAACCCCGAGGGGACGGGCCACATGATCGTTTCGCAGCGCCCGGTGGGACCGTCGTTCTTCATCACCCCGTGGAACTTCCCGTTCGCGATGGCGACGCGCAAGATCGCCCCCGCGCTCGCCGCGGGCTGCACGGTGGTGATCAAGCCTCCGGCACTGACGCCGCTCACGACGATCTTCTTCACGAAGCTCCTCGAAGAAGCAGGGCTCCCGAAGGGCGTCGTCAACGTCGTCCAGACGTCGTCATCCTCGAAGCTGTCGGCGCCGATCCTCGCGGATCCGCGCCTGCGCAAGCTGTCCTTCACCGGGTCGACCGAGGTCGGCAGAGCGCTCATCGCGCAGGCGGCCGACGGTGTGCTGCGGGTATCGATGGAGCTCGGCGGCAACGCTCCGTTCGTCGTCTTCGATGACGCCGACCTCGACAAGGCTGTGGACGGGGCGATCGCGGCGAAGTTCCGAAACATCGGGCAGGCCTGCACGGCCGCCAACCGGTTCATCGTGCATGCGTCCGTCGCCGAAGAATTCGCCGACCGCGTCACCGCGCGCGTACGGGCGATGAAAATCGGACGCGGTACGGACGCCGACGTCACGATCGGCCCGCTCATCGATGCGGATGCCGTCGCCAAGGCCCGTGCGCTGGTCGAGGACGCCACCTCGCGCGGTGCCCGCGTGCTCATCGGAGGTGACGCAGTCGACGGGGAGGGGACCTTCTTCGAACCGACCGTCGTCGCAGACGTCGCCGCCGGCAGCGACATCCTCCGCGAGGAGATCTTCGGACCCGTGCTCGCGATCGCGACGTTCGAGACCGAGGCGGAGGCCGTGTGCCTGGCGAACGACACCGAGTACGGTCTCGTCTCGTACGTCTTCACCGAGGACCTCGACCGAGGGCATCGCATGATCGACGCCCTCGAGACGGGGATGATGGGCCTGAATGTCGGCGTCGTCTCGAATGCCGCGGCCCCCTTCGGCGGCGTCAAGCAGTCGGGCATCGGGCGAGAGGGCGGTGCCGAGGGCATCCACGAATATCTCTCGACCAAGTACACGCTGCTTCCCGCCACCACCTGACAGCACGACCCGCCCACGAGGAGGACGACGATGACCGCCTACGCCGTGACGAACCCCGCAACCGGACAGACCCTCGCGACCTACGACACCAGCACGGATGCCGAGATCGCCGAGTCGATCGCGCGGGCTCATGCCGCAGCATCCGCCTGGGCGACCGTTGCCCCCGAGGAACGGGCCGCGGTGATCCGCCGCATCGCCGAGCTGCACCGGGAACGGCGCGAAGAACTCGCGGCGATCATCGTCCGCGAGATGGGCAAGCCCATCGCCGCGGCCATCGGCGAGGTCGACTTCGCCGCCGACATCATCGAGTTCTACGCGGATAACATCTTCCGCATCACGGGAGACGAACCTCTCGACATCCTCGGGGAGGGGACCGCGGTCGTCCGCCGCTCGCCGCTGGGCGCGCTGCTGGGGATCATGCCGTGGAACTTCCCCGCCTATCAAGTGGCTCGCTTCGCAGCGCCGAACCTGGCGATCGGCAACACGATCATTCTCAAGCACGCGGGGCAATGCCCCGCATCCTCGGCATTCCTCGAGCGGATCTACGCGGATGCCGGGCTCCCGGACGGCGCCTACATCAACGTCTACGCGACCAATGAGCAGGCGGCCCGAATCATCGCCGACCCGCGGGTGCAGGGCGTCTCGGTGACCGGTTCGGAGCTTGCCGGCGCCGCGGTCGCCGAAGTCGCGGGGCGTCATCTCAAGAAAGTCGCGCTGGAGCTCGGCGGGTCCGACCCGTTCATCGTGCTCTCCGCCCACGACCTGGACGCCGTTGTCCAGGCCGGTGTCGATGCGCGTCTGGACAACAACGGGCAGTCCTGCAACGGCGCGAAGCGGTTCATCATCATCGATGGCCTCTACGACGCGTTCGTATCGAAGTTCGTGGCGGCGCTCGCCGCGGTGCGTCCAGAGGACCCGACGCAGGAAGACACGGTTCTCGGTCCACTGGCCTCTCTCGCCGCCGCCGAACGTCTGCAGGAGCAGATCGATCGGGCCGTCGCGCAGGGGGCGACGGTGCTGACCGGGGGCGCGAGGAAGGGTGCGTTCTTCGAGCCGACGGTGCTCGCCGACGTCACGCCGGGCATGGATGCCTATCGGGAGGAGCTCTTCGGCCCCGCGGCCACCGTCTACCGGGCGGCGGATGAGGACGAGGCGCTGGAGATCGCCAACGGCACCCCGTTCGGCCTCGGCTCTTATCTGTTCACGACGGATGATGTTCAGGCCGCGAGGGTCGCCGACCGGATCGAGGCCGGCATGGTCTACGTCAACCTTGTCCTCGCCGACAGCCCGGAGCTGCCGTTCGGCGGCATCAAGCGCAGCGGCACCTCCCGCGAGCTCGGCCTGCTCGCCGCCGACGAGTTCGTCAACAGGAAGCTGATCCGGATGGCCCCGTGAACCCTCGGCCGTTGACCGACCGATAAGCACGGACCTGCGCTCGATCGTGCACTCGCAGGAGCGCTACCTTTGATGCATGAAGTCCGAGAAGGTCACCCGCACGCAGTCCGTCGTCGATGGACTTCTCGATGAGATCATCGCCGGGAGGCTCGTGGCGGGGGAGACCCTGCCTACCGAGGCCGATCTCGCCGACCTCCTCGGTGTATCCCGACTCACGCTCCGCGAGGGCGTGCGTCTGCTGCAGGCGCAGGGCGTCATCGTGCCGGTCCCGGGAAGCAGGCATCGGGTCGCCCCGGTCGACGAGTGGACCGGGCTGGAAGCGGTTGTGCGCTTCGCCCGCAGCGGCGGCGCCCGACGCAAGTCCTCGCTCGACCTGCTCGATATGAGGGTCATGTTCGAAACGGGGGCTGCGGAGCTGGCCGCCCCCCTGTGTACGGATGAGCACATCGCCGAGCTCGAGGAGCTGCTGGGGAAGATGCGCATGGCGCATGCGCAGGGCGACGTCCCGGGGTTCGTCGACGCCGATCTGGCCTTCCACGATGTGATCTTCGCAGCGGCGGACAACCGCATCCTCGTGGCATCCGTCCGCCCGCTCACCGCGATGCTGCAGGACTCGCGCAGCGAGACGAGTTCGGTGCTGGAGATCCGTGAGCACGCACTCGTCGAGCACGCCGCGGTTCTCGAGGCGATGCGCACGCGGTCGGCGGAGGCCGCGCGCGAGGCGATGTCGAGCCACATGAAGCAGACGCGCGACGATCTGCTGCGCTATGTGCTCGGAGCCTGAGCGGATCCGTTCCGCTTGCCGGGGAAGGAAAATCGGCGTACCCTCGTTATCTGATATCGGATAACCCGTCCGGATCGCCCTCAACCCCCTCTGAACGAAGGAGTTCCCGTGCACGTCGACGCGCTTCTGGCCCCTCTCCCGGCTCCGGTCGAGATCGACGCGGCACAGGGCCGAGCATCCCTCGATCCCCAGAACGTCCTCGTCGTCCTCGATGACGACCCCACCGGCACGCAGTCCGTCGCGAACCTCCCGGTGCTCACCCGCTGGGAGAAGGATGACCTCGCAGGCGCCTTCGCCACCGGCGCCGCCGCCGTCTATGTGCTGACGAACACCCGCTCCCTCGACGAGGACGAGGCTGCTCGCCGCAACCGCGAGATCGTCGCGGTCGCCCTGGACGCGGCATCCGACGCCGATCTGCGCGTCACCTTCGTCTCGCGCGGCGACTCGACGCTGCGCGGGCACTTCCCCCTCGAGACCGACGTGCTCTCCGAGGAGATCGTCACCCACGGCGGCGCCGCTCCCGAACTCACCCTTCTGGTCCCCGCCTTCCCCGATGCTGGACGCATCACCGTCGACTCTGTGCACTACTGGGTCACGGACGGCGAGGCCACCCCCGTCGGGGAGACCCCCTTCGCGAAGGACGCGACCTTCGGCTTCGCCTCCTCGAACCTCACCGAGTGGGTCGAGGAGAAGACTCACGGCCGCATCGCCGCCGCCGACGTCGCGGCCCTCACGATCGACATCATCCGCTCCGGCGTCGAAGCCGTCACCGAATTCCTCACGGGACTCGCCACCGGCACCGTCGTCGCGGTCGACGTCGTCGAAGAAACCGACATGCGCGTCGTCGCCCTCGCACTGCACGGTCTCACCGACCGCGCCGTGCTGCTGCGCGTCGGCCCTCCCTACGTCCGCGCCCACATCGGCCAGGACATCGCCGAACCCGTGCGCGCCGCCGACATCCCCTTCGCCTACGACCGCGGAGGGCTCGTCGTCGTCGGCAGCCACGTGCCGCTGACCACCCAGCAGCTCGAAGAGCTGCGACGGCAGCGCCCCGACACCGTCACCATTGAGCTCGACGTGCGCCAGCTCGTCGACGACCGCCGCGAGGCGCACCTCGACGCGCAGGCGCGCTCGGTCGCGGAAGCCCTCGCCGATGGCAGCGTCATCGTGCACACCACGCGCGAGCTGATCACCGGTGCCGACGGCGACGAGAGCCTCGAGATCGCCCGCAAGATCTCCAGCGGCGTCGTCGAACTCGTGCGCCGCGTGCTCGCGATCGCCCCGCCTCGCTTCGTGATCGCGAAGGGTGGCATCACCTCCAGCGACGTCGCCAGCGAGGCGCTCGAGATCCGTCGCGCCACTGTGCTCGGACCGATGCTCCCCGGCATCGTCTCGCTGTGGCAGCCGCAGACCGGCCCCGCGGTCGGCATCCCCTACATCGTCTTCGCCGGCAACGTCGGCGTCGCGGATTCCCTGGCCCGTGTGGTGGCGACCCTCGCCGACGCGCAGTGACCGGAACTGAAGAACTGAAAGGAACCATCATGACCTCCACCGTCGCCGTCATCGGTCTCGGAGCCATGGGCCTGCCAATGTCCACCCGCCTCGCCGAGCGCTTCGAGGTGCGCGGCTTCGACATCGCCGACGATCGCATCGCCCTCGCAGCGGAGAAGGGCGTCAAGCCCGCCGCATCCGCTGCCGAGGCCGTCGCCGGTGCACAGGCCGTGCTCGTCGCCGTGCGAACCGGCCAGCAGCTCGAGGGCCTGCTCTTCGGAGAGACCGGCCTCGCCGAGCACCTGGATGACGGCGCGGTCGTCATCCTCACCAGCACGGTCGGCACCGACGGCATCGCCGTGATCGCCGACCGCCTCGCCGAGCACGGCGCATCTCTCGTCGACGCCCCGCTCTCCGGCGGTCCGGTCCGCGCCGGCGAGGGCGACCTGCTCATCGTCGTGGGCGCCACCCCGGCAGCACTCGAGGTTGCGAAGCCGGTTCTCGATCAGCTCGCCTCGACGCTCTCGATCGTCGGCGACAAGCCGGGCGATGGCCAGGCCCTGAAGACCGTCAACCAGCTGCTCTGCGGCGTGCACATCGCCGCCGCCGCCGAAGCGCTCGCCCTCGCCGACGCGCTGGGCCTCGACCGCAAGAAGACCCTCGAGGCGCTCACCGCCGGTGCCGCCAACTCCTTCATGCTCGGCAACCGCGGCCCCCGCTCGCTGCAGGCCTACGACGAGGAGGGCGCCGAGGTCCTCAGCCGCCTCGACATCTTCGTCAAGGACATGGGCATCGTCGGCACGGCCGCTCGTGCCGCTCACCTGTCGACCCCGGTCGCGAACGCCGCCGAGCAGCTGTTCCTGCTCGGCGAGGCACAGGGCCTCGGAGCGAACGACGACTCCGCCGTGATCCGTGTGATCGCCCCCGAACGACTTTCCTGATCCGACCCGTACCCGGCGCACCCGCGCCCCAGAAAAAGTGAAAGAAGAGATCCAGTGACGCTCCCTCTTCCCGCGTTGATCGCGATCGGAGTCGCAGGCATCCTCCTGCTCCTCCTGCTGATCATTCGATTCAAGATGCAGGCGTTCTACGCCCTCATCCTCGTCTCCATCGTGGTCGGTCTCGCGGCCGGCCTGCCGATGACGACCATCGCAGCCACGGATGACACTCCGGAACGCCTGGGCATCATCCAGGCGATCATCTCGGGCGTCGGTGGAACCCTCGGTTCCGTCGCCGTCCTGGTCGCGCTCGGCTCGATGCTCGGCAAGATCATCGAGTTGTCGGGAGGCGCCGAGGCCCTCGCCGGCAAGTTCACCAAGTGGCTCGGACCGAAGCGCGTCGGCGTCGCTCTCGTCATCGCCGCAGCGATCCTGGCGATTCCGGTGTTCTTCGACGCCGGGTTCATCATCCTCATCCCGATCATCTTCGCGTTCTCGAAGATCGCGGGCCTGAACCCGATCAAGTTCGGGCTTCCGGTCGCCGGAATCATGCTCGCGGTGCACGTCGCGGTCCCGCCGCACCCCGGCATCGTGGGCGGCGCGACGCTGCTGGGCGCCGACATGGGCTGGGTGCTGATCTTCTCGCTCATCATCTCGATTCCGCTCGCGGTGCTCTCCTTCTGGACGGCCAAGGTCATCAACCGCAAGGAATTCGCGATGATCGAGGCGACGAAGGAGATGTTCGACAGCTTCGGCACCGAGCAGACCTCGGTCAACGCGGGTCTGCGCGATGGCGAGAAGGCGCCGAGCGCGTTCACCGTGCTGGGCCTGATCCTCCTGCCGCTGGTGCTCATCATGGTCGGCACGACCGTCGCGCCGACGTTCGAGGCGGGCACGTTCTGGAACGGCTTCCTCTCGATGATCGGCCAGCCGATCTTCGCACTCATGGTCGCGATCGCCGCGGCGATGTTCGTCCTCGGTGTGCGCCGCGGCTGGTCCGCCGGCAAGCTCGGCGAGGTCATGGAGTCGGCGCTGCCCGCAGCCGCCGTCATCATCCTCGTCACCGGTGCCGGTGGCGCCTTCGGCAAGATCCTCACCGAGACGGGCATCGGCGGCGCTGTCGCCGAGCTGCTGAGCGGTTCGGGCATGCCCCTCCTGCTGGCCGCCTTCCTCATCTCGCTGATCATGCGCGCCGCGCAGGGCTCCGCGACGGTCGCGATCACGACGACGGCAGGTCTGCTTCTGCCGACCGTCGCGGTCCTCGGTCTCGACACGATCCACATCGCGCTCGTCGCCGTGGCTATCGGTTATGGCGCCCTCGGCCTCAGCCACGTGAACGACTCGGGCTTCTGGATCGTCACGCGCTACCTGGGCCTGTCGGTCAAGGACGGCCTGCGCACCTGGACGCCGCTGACCACGGTCCTCGGTGTCGCCGGGTTCCTCATCACCTGGCTGCTGTACGCGGTCATTCCGATGAGCTGACGACCTGTTCTGCTGTCAGGCCCCGGTTTCCGCATGCGCGGAAGCCGGGGCCTTACTCTTTGCCCGCGTGCCGGGTAGCCTCGCGGGCATGACCACGGTTGCGGAGAACATCGTCCACACGCTCACCGCCAACGGGATCGACCGCGTGTACGGCATCCCCGGCGACTCGCTCAACGGCTTCACGGATGCCCTGCGCAAAGACGGGACGATCCGTTGGGTGCACGTGCGGCATGAGGAGTCGGCGGCTTTCGCCGCGGCGGCGGATGCTGCGCTCACCGGCGATCTGGCGGTCGTGGCGGGCTCCTGCGGGCCGGGGAACCTGCACCTGATCAATGGGCTGTTCGATGCGCAGCGTTCGCGAGTCCCGGTGCTGGCGATCGCGGCCCATATCCCCACGGAGGAGATCGGCACCGGGTACTTCCAGGAGACGCACCCGCAGGAGCTGTTCCGCGAGTGCAGCGTCTATGCGGAGTACGTGGCGGACGCGAAGCAGATGCCGAGACTGCTGGAGATCGCGATGCGTGCGGCGATCGAGGAGCGGGGCGTCGCGGTGCTCGTGATCCCCGGTGACGTAGCGCTGGCGGAGATCGCGGATGACCGCGCCACGGTGGTCCCGCGCACACGTCCGGTCGTGACACCGTCGCCGGATGAGCTCGAGCAGGCGGCGACGATGCTGAATGCGGCGAAACGGGTGACGATCCTCGCCGGCGCGGGCGTCGAGGGCGCTCATGACGAGGTCATCGCCCTCGCGGAGCGTCTCGGTGCACCGGTGGTGCATGCGCTGCGCGGCAAGGAGCATATCGAGCACGACAATCCCTATGACGTGGGCATGACGGGGCTGCTCGGCTTCGCCTCGGGGTTCCGTGCGATGGATGCCGCCGACACGGTGCTCGTGCTGGGCAGTGATTTCCCGTACACGCAGTTCTATCCGGATTCGGCGTCGACGATCCAGGTCGATATCCGCGGCGCGCAGCTCGGTAAGCGGCATCCGCTGGATCTGGGCCTCGTGGGCGATGTCGCAGCGACGATCGACGCGCTGCTTCCGCGTCTCGCGCATCAGGAGGACCGCTCGCACCTGGAGGATGCGGTATCCCATTATCGGAAGACCCGGGCGAAGCTCGACGAGTTGGCGGTGCCGGCGAAGGGCGGTTCTCCGATCCATCCGCAATACGTCGCGCGGCTGATCGATGCGCAGGCCGCGGACGATGCGATCTTCACGGCGGATGTCGGTTCACCCGTGGTGTGGGCCGCGCGCTATCTGACGATGACCGCCGAGCGCCGTCTGATCGGCTCGTTCACGCACGGATCGATGGCGAACGCCCTCATGCACGGAATCGGCGCCCAGGTGGCGCGCCCGCAGCAGCAGGTGGTGGCGTTGGCCGGCGACGGGGGACTGGCGATGATGCTGGGCGAGCTCATCACCCTCACGCAGAACCGGCTTCCCGTGAAGGTCATCGTGATCAACAACTCGTCCTTGAACTTCGTGGAGCTCGAGATGAAGGCGGCGGGCTTCGTCACGTACGGCACCGATTTGGAGAATCCGAACTTCGCGGCGGTCGCGGAGTCGCTGGGGATCTTCGCCCGTCGGGTGGAGCGCAGCGAAGACCTGCCGGATGCCGTGCGGGAGGTCCTCGCCCACGATGGGCCTGCGCTGTTGGACGTCGTGACCGAACGGCAGGAGCTGTCGATGCCGCCCTCGATCACCGCGCAGCAGGTGAAGGGGTTCGCTCTTTACGCCATCCGGACCGTGATGTCGGGGCGGGGAGACGAGCTGATCGACCTCGCGCGGGCGAACTGGCGCCAGCTTTTCTGATGCGTTTTCGCGCGAGACGCGCCCGGGGTGCGGGGCTCGGTTCGGCGTGGGCGCCGCTATGCCCTACACTGGAGGGGCAGTTGTCTGCATTCTTTTTCTGTGCCTCTGGGTGCAAGATGGAGTGCAGACCCAGGGATCCCCGGATCTCTAGGGCGGTAGCTCAATTGGCAGAGCAGCGGTCTCCAAAACCGCAGGTTGCAGGTTCGATTCCTGTCCGCCCTGCGCGTCAGCGCACGCTGACACACGAAAGGTACATTCATGGTGGATCAGGACGAACCGCGCGGCGATATCGTCGCGGCTGGCGGCGCCGCCAGCGTGAAGCGGCTCGGATTCTTCGGGCGTATCGCGCTGTTCTTCCGTCAGGTGATCGGTGAGCTGCGAAAGGTCGTCACGCCGACGCGCAAGGAACTGTTCAAGTTCACCGCCGTCGTGCTGGTTTTCGTCGTGATCGTCATGGCATTCGTCTATGGCCTCGACGCCGGCTTCTCGTGGCTGACGAGCCAGGTCTTCGGAGTCCCGCAGTAAGCGGTTCTCCTCGCGGTCATGACCGCATGATCAGAAAGAAACAACGTGTCTGAACGATATCCCGACGACGCCGATTGGGCGCCCTCTGCGGAGCAGTCCAGCGAGGACGACGAGGCTCAGGAGGGGAACATCCTCTCCGAGGAGGAATTCGCCAGCTCCGCTGCCGAAGAAGTCGCCGTCCACATCGAGGACGACGCCGCGGATGCGGATGTAGAAGGCGCAGAAGACATCGATATCGAAGACCCGGAGGCGGACGCGATCGTGAACGACGCTCTGAACCTGGACGAAGCGGCAGAATCAGAAGCTGCTGCTGAAGTCCTCAACGAATCTGTCGCAGAAGAGGTCGCCGACCTCGAGGCTGCGGCTGCAGAAGAAGTCACGCCCTACGACGGTCCGGATGTGAACGGCGACGACGATGTCGACGCCTACGCGGAGTTCCGCGCAGACCTGCGCATGCTGCCGGGCAAGTGGTATGTCATCCACTCCTACGCCGGGTTCGAGCGCAAGGTGAAGGCCAACATCGAGCAGCGCAAGTCGACGCTCGAGGTCGAGGACGACATCTACCAGGTCGAGGTCCCGATGGAGGACGTCGTCGAGATCAAGAACGGCCAGCGCAAGATGGTCACCCGCGTGCGCATCCCGGGCTATGTCCTCGTGCGCATGGAGCTCAACGAAGACACGTGGTCGGTCGTCCGCCACACTCCCGGCGTCACCGGCTTCGTGGGCAACGCCCACAACCCGACGCCCCTGCGCTTCGAGGAGGCCTTCAACATGCTGAAGGCCCTCGTCGAGGTCAAGGATGCGCCGACCGCCAAGAACGTCCAGTCCAAGGGCGGCGTCGCCGTCGCGCGCCCCGTTGCGGCCGAGGTCGACTTCGAGATCGGCGAGACCATCACGATCAAGGAGGGATCGTTCGCGGGTCTTCCCGGTTCGATCAGCGAGATCAAGCCTGAGAGCGGCAAGCTCACGGTCCTCGTCTCCCTCTTCGAGCGCGAGACGCCTGTCGAGCTCTCGTTCGACCAGGTCACCAAGATGCTCTGAGATTCTTCTCAACGCAGAACGGCCGCCCCGAGGGGCGGCCGTTCTGCGTTTCCGGATCTCCCTCCAGATCAGGTAGACTTGCCTGGTTTGTGTGCGCTTTCAGCGCTCAGGAACGCACCGCGACCCGGATCCGCCGGATTCGCGGGAGAGCGGGTGCTGAGCATCCGCTCGAGGAAAGGAAGAGGAAATGGCACCGAAGAAGAAGGTGACCGGCCTGATCAAGCTTCAGATCAACGCCGGCGCCGCTAACCCGGCTCCGCCGATCGGCCCCGCGCTCGGTCAGCACGGCGTGAACATCATGGAGTTCTGCAAGGCGTACAACGCCGCGACCGAGTCGCAGCGCGGCAACGTCGTCCCCGTCGAGATCACCGTCTACGAGGACCGCAGCTTCACGTTCGTCCTGAAGACCCCGCCGGCTGCTGAGCTCATCAAGAAGGCTGCGGGCGTGCAGAAGGCTTCGGCCACGCCGCACACCGTCAAGGTCGGCAAGATCTCGAAGGACCAGGTCCGTCAGATCGCCGAGACCAAGCAGGCCGACCTGAACGCGAACGACATCGAGGCTGCGGCGAAGATCATCGCCGGAACCGCTCGTTCCATGGGCATCACGGTCGAGGGCTGAGGAGAATAATCATGGCAAAGTCCAAGGCTTACAAGGCTGCAGTCGAGAAGATCGACGCAGACCGTTTCTACACTCCGACCGAGGCTGTCGCCCTGGCCAAGGAGACCGGATCGGCGAAGTTCGACTCGACCGTCGAGGTCGCGCTGAAGCTCGCTGTCGACCCGCGCAAGGCGGACCAGATGGTGCGCGGCACCGTCATCCTCCCGCACGGCACCGGTAAGACCGCTCGCGTCATCGTCTTCGCGACGGGCCCCGCGGCAGAGGCTGCCATCGCAGCCGGTGCTGATGAGGTCGGCGGCGCCGAGCTCATCGAGAAGGTCGCCGGCGGTTGGACCGACTTCGACTCCGCCGTCTCGACCCCGGAGCTCATGGGTCAGGTCGGTCGTCTGGGTAAGGTCCTCGGACCCCGCGGCCTCATGCCGAACCCGAAGACCGGTACGGTCACCCCGAACCCGGCCAAGGCCGTCGAGGAGATCAAGGGCGGAAAGATCGAGTTCCGCGTCGACAAGCACTCCAACGTGCACTTCATCGTCGGCAAGGCCTCGTTCTCTGCTGAGCAGCTCGATGAGAACATCGGCGCGGCTCTCGAGGAGATCGTGCGTCTGAAGCCGTCGAGCGCGAAGGGCCGTTACATCCAGAAGGGTGCGGTCTCGACGACGTTCGGCCCCGGCATCCCGCTGGATGTCAACGCCATCTGAGGCTGATTGCTCGAAGGGCCCCCACCGTAAGGTGGGGGCCCTTCGTCGTTCGCCGGCGGATCGTTCCTCGGTTTCATGCGCGACACGCCCAAGTGAACGGCTCGATTTGCCCGAACCCCGGAACCCGCGTAACTTATTACTCGTTCGCCCCACAGGGAAGCGGAAAGGCCTCTGGGTCTGCCCCCCTCAAGCGGCAGAACAGCTCCAAATCTCAACTTGAGAGTCTCAGTCACTTGTGACTAAGATAGGAGATCTACCCATTCGGCAGGCTTCACGGCTTGCATCCGGATCTCGGATCCGGTTGGGCGTGTCGATTTGACAAGCTCGAGACGGTGGGTAAGATAGAGAAGTTGCCCTTCGGGCCTGGTCGTGAGGCTGGGTCGTGGGAGCATCCGATCCTTGAGAACTCAACAGCGTG
>NZ_JBSJZH010000011.1:0-90452 GCF_054798215.1 Microbacterium sp. GXF6406
TTCACGTATGTGTGGACGTGGTCCGGGTGGGTCTACGTCGCGTTCGTGTTCGACGCGCACTCCCGCCGCATCATCGGATGGCGCGCCGCGACGAGCATGACCACCCCGCTCGTGCTCGACTGCCTCGATATGGCTCTTTTCACCCGCCGCCGCGAAGGCGTCACAGGGTTCGCCGGGCTCACGCATCACACCGACGCGGGCAGCGTCTACACGTCAATCGCCTTCACCGACCGGCTCGCAGGCGAAGGCATCGACCCCTCGGTCGGATCCGTCGGTGACGCCTACGACAACTCGCTCGCGGAGTCGCAGATCGGGCTCTACAAGTCCGAACTCATCCACCACGAGGGTCCCTGGCGGGACGTCGATCAGGTCGAGGCGGCGACCGCGTCCTGGGTGCTCTGGTTCAACACCGAACGCACCCACGGCTCCATCGACGACCTCACACCCCTCGAGCTCGAGCAACTCGACTACGCTCGCAACGAACCGGTCACGAGAGCCGGCTGACACCAGCAAACAGCTCTCCGGACATGCCGGGGCGAGTCATATCCTCGCCAGCTTCACCTGTTCGGCAGGGTCCGACGTGTCAGCGCATCCGGGCTTGAAATCCCCGGTTGTGATGAAAAGGTGCGTCGGCCACGAGGCGCGGCCGGGGTTCATGAAGAACGTGTGCAGATGTCGCAGATCGTTCGGAACAAGACCCAGCTCCTCTTCAAGCTCGCGTCGTGCCGCTGCGATAGGTTCCTCGTCCTGGCGGCCACCGCCCCCAGGTAGGTCGTAGATCCAACGATCGAGTGGGTACCAATACTGACGCGAGAGAAGAACATCAGATCCATCGACGACGAGCGTCGCGACCGAGAACGGCACACTCTCGTCGACCTCGAATTGCGATCGGGAACCGTCTGGGAGAAGTACCTCGTGATCGACTAACTTCACGCGACCCTGATGCACTACCGCGCGCCCGACTGTTCTCCACCGTGTTTCGAGCTGACCTTCCATCACTCCACCTTAGGCAGAAGGCGTCGAGCTGAACGCTCCTGTCGAGGAAGATCGCCTAAGGCAACTTGGGCACCCGAATGCGCGCTTGCGCACCTGCTACTCGAGCGACGAGCGAATCCAATCATCGACTCCCGCGGGATAGAGCGGCATCGCGAGGCCTGTGTCATCGAACGGGCGCCACACCACAGGCACTATCGAACCGTCCGACTCAGTGAGCGTCCCTCCCTCTTCGGCAGGCACGGGATCGAGCGTGCCGGAGTACAAAGCGACGATCTCGTGGCCGACCTCGCCGTTGAAGCGAAAGATGTTCTCGATCATGCCGAGATGCTTGAGGCCAACAATGCGCGCTCCAAGCTCCTCATCCACCTCGCGGACTATCGCCTCCCTATGCGGCTCACCTAGTTCGACACTCCCTCCAATCAGCCGATGAAATCCAGACGGATTCTCAATGGTCGGCGCGTTGACGCTGACGAGATGGCAAGAGCCGTCGGCGCTGGGAATGACCAGCATGGCCTTCACGCGAATGTAGGAACGATCAACAGACATGTCCTCATCATCTAGGCAAGTCCCCACCTCGCCGGAAACGATCGTTTACGGCTGCGGTCCAGAGGCAGGGATGGAATGCCTGCCGCAAACGGTCGCCATATCCACCGAGCGGCAAGGGTTCTCGGCTGGCCTGCCAACCATCATGCGCGCACGGAACGGCTCAGAAGAACCCGGAGGTCTTCACGCTTGGCGTCATTGGCAGACCCTTCTTACGAACGCAGGGCGTCTCGGTTACGCGACTGCGGGCGTAGGCGCGCCGGCGCGCCGTCTAGGGGTGGCGACAAGCACGAGCCCGAGAAGTGGCGTAACAAAGGTCAGCATGGGTGTGAGTGTGATGCCGATCAGCACGGTGTAGGTTGCCGCCGTCGCCGCCCCGATAGCTACGCGCAGCATGAGGGCAACCGGCGTTGGCGCGGCCACTGCCCATCCCAGGGCGATTCCGATGCAGGCGACAGCTACCACCCAGATGGGGCCGAGATCGCCTGCCCCAGCGGAGATGGCGTAGTCGAGGGCGAGGAGGCAGAATCCGACGCTGGCAGCGCAGACCGGGATCCAAATATCGCGTTGTCTGGATCGGGAGCGCGAGCTTGCAACCAGTCCCACGCCAATGAGGGCAGGGATCGTGCTGATGCTCAAGATGATGATGCCGTGGCGCATCGCGGCTGTTGAGTCCCCACCCAGAGGTGACCAAGCCTCCCCGGTGAAGGCCCACGCCACCCCCAACGACCCGGCCAGCAACGCTGCAAGGCCGGCGACACGGCGGGCAAGCGGACGCGGGCGGCCGGGCTGCCACCGAGATGCAGGCGGAGCAGCAGGTGTAGATGGCGCGCGGCGGGAAAGCGCTGCGATGATCAGTCCGACCAGAGCGATGAGGCCGCTCACGAGTGGGGACATGAACGTCATTAGCCCAAGAATGGGCGCTGCGACAACACCACATGCGGCACTGATGATGATCCGTGCCGCAATCGGCAAGCGCGATCGGGAGAGGATCGCGAACAGCACCAGACCCAACCCGATTGCGGATAGCAGGAGGCCGGAAGCAGCCAGAGGCAGGAATGCAGCTGCGAGCCCTGTCTGGGGCAAGCCCGCGTCGGCGTTATCGAAGCCGCGACTCCACGACACCGCCGCAAGACCCCCGCAGGCACCCGCCAGCACCGCAACGAGCACCGTGAGCAAAGAGCGCATGTCCCCCAAAACACCGGCGGAGCGCAAGAGTGCAACAAGAGCGACCGCTGTGGCGGCAGGTGCAACGCCCGCAGAAAGCGTCAATGCCACCTCGTGCTGCAGCTCTGCACCCGGTTTTACCAGCCAGATCAGACCGATCGACGCGGCGACTGCCGCGAGCATCCCAGCCGTCGCCCAGATCAGCGCAGTGCGGGGGTTCAAGCGCGCCGCGAGCCCGTGGATCATGGCAGCACGGGTGTCAACAGCTGTGGGGCGTTGCCGCCCATGATGGTCGGCGTCTTCCAACAGCATCCCCATCAGCGCCTGCCCGTGCTCGTTCCGCCACGCACGCGGATACCATCGCAGCAACCTGAGAAACGCGCGCTCGCTTTCCGGCGCGTTCATGCCATCGCCGTTCGCGCGGTCACCGGCCGGAACGAACCGAGACGTTCGCGGGCAACTCGCGCTCTTCGCTCCAGCACATCGACCTCGACCTTCAACGCCTCAGCGCCCGAGTCATCCAGAACGAAGTATCGACGAACGCGCCCGCTTACCACTTCTTCACCGTCCGAGCGGATCAACCCGTCCCGCTCAAGTCGCTCGAGCGTGGCGTAGAAGGTTGTCACCTTCAGCGCCTCCCGGCCCTCCGACGCACTCTCCACCTCACGCAAGATGTCGTACCCATGACGACGGGCGGAGGCTAGTGCCGTCAGTATCCAGAAGCTCGCCGAGCTCAATTGAGTAGCCATGATGCGATACTACCGCTACGGGAGTATTCCCACCTGCGAAACTGCTGCAGGCATTGATCGGCGCTGGGACGCTGAGCTTTCGCGAGTGACATACTCGACCCACCGAAAACGATCGTTTCCGGGGGAACCAAGTGCACGACCCGACAGGGGTGCCGTTAACGCTCGTCGCAACCACGAATCGGCAGGCGTTTCTGGCGGAGGTTGGATTGATCGACAGCCGGTCGACGTTCTGGTCTTGCAACCAGTGGGATAATCGCCGCATGATCCGCGTCGTGCTGTTCGACCTCGACGGCGTCATTCGTCACTTCGATCGGGATTACACGACCGGCATAGAGCTCAGACACGGGCTGGCTCCCGGGACGCTCGAAGGCATCGCTTTCGCGAAACCATTGATTGAAGCGGTGACGACTGGTCGGATCTCCAGAGCCGAGTGGATCCGACAGGTCGGTGACCGTGCCGGGAGCGTCCAGGCTGCTGACGAGTGGGGAGTCCAACCTGCAGTCCTAGACGTCGCCGTCTTAGAGTTGGCCGACAATGTGCGCAGCCTTGGCCTTCGAACGGCAGTGCTCACGAACGGTACGGACACCATCCCCGCGGAGGTCGCTGCGATGGGCATTGCGAAGAGGTTTGATGCGATCTTCAACTCGGCGGACATCGGCTTCACGAAGCCAGATGTGCGTGCCTTCCGACACGTCTTGGATGCACTTGACGTGGGACCAGGCGAGATCTTCTTCACAGATGACTCTGCATCGAAACTTTCCGGTGCTGCCAGTCTCTCGATGCGCACCCATTTGTTCGAGGGCGTCGAAGGCCTTCGAGCTCGGCTCATCGCCGAGGGTGTCGCGCTTTGAGCAACACGGCTCACAGCCGTTCGGCGTAGAAGGTGCTGTTTGAGCACCCGCCGGAAACGATCGTTAGTGGCTGGGCTCGAAGGTGTGGAAAGTGGTTTCGAGGAGGGCTAGTGGCGTGCGTTTTTCGTTCTCTTTGGCCCAGGTGGTGAGCGCGATGTCGAAGCAGGTGAGGCTTGCGTGAACGAGGACTTCGGCGTGGATCGCCGTGTCTGGACCGGTGAGTTTCTTCTCAATGAGCGGTGTCAGCATGGTTGCCCAGAGGATGTGCTTTTCAAGATTGCGGGCTCGGAGCGAGGGCGTGCTGCCGAGTACGCGCATCACTCGCTTGCGCCGGTCGTCGTGCGTGTTGGGGCCGAGTAGGAGCGAGGCGTAGGCGGCGCGCAGCGACTCCCAGGCTGGTTCCTCGACTGGTCGAGCAGCCAGCTCGTCGCGGACGATCTCACCCCATCGTGCTCCGTCGCCTAGGACGGCATCTTCCTTGCTGGGGAAGTACCGGTTGAAGCTGCGTGCAGAGATTCCCACGGCGGCCGCGACTTGCTCGACGGTCACGTGATCGAATCCGTGCTCGGCAAACAGATCGACCGCTTGGTCGGCGATTTGTGAGCGCACGGACTCGCGCGTCAGCTCCCGAAGAGTTGGGCGGGTCGTAGTCGTGGGCATGCATGTAGCTTACTACGACGAAACTGTCTGAGTCAGACAGAATAGGCGTATAGTGACGTTTGACACGAAGGGAATCACCATGATGGAACAACGGACTCTCGGTACGCAGGGGCTCTCGGTGGGAGCGCTCGGCTACGGATCGATGGGCACCGCGGTGGGGTACGGCCCCGCTGACGACACCGAATCCATCGCGGCAATCCGCCGCGCTCACGAGCTGGGCGTCACGCACTTCGATACCGCAGAGATGTATGGCTGGGGCGAGGGGGAGAAGCTGCTCGGGCAGGCACTTGCCCCGATCCGCGACGAGGTCACTATCGCTACCAAGTTCGGATTCACACCGAGCTACGCGCCGAACTCGCAGCTCGACCATGTGCGCGAGGTCGTCGACACCAGCCTGCGCAACCTTCAGGTCGACTCGATCGACCTGCTCTATCAGCACGTCAATGACCCGGCCGTGCCGGTCGAAGACGTGGTGGGCGTGATGAAAGAGTTCGTCGACGCGGGCAAGGTCAAGTACATCGGCCTGTCCAACACCACCCCTGAAAACGTGCGGAAGGGGCATGCCGTGCACCCGGTGTCCGCGGTGCAGACCGAGTACTCGATCTTCGCGCGCGAGTCCGAGGCGTTCTTCCCGGTGCTCGAAGAACTCGGCATCGGGCTCGTGGCCTACTCGCCCCTAGCACGCGGGTTCCTTTCCGGGGCCGTCAAGCCTCGCGACGCGTATGGACCCCGTGACTTCCGTCAGAACATCCCCTGGTGGGCACCCGAGAACTACGAAGCGAACGTTCAGATCGTCAATCAGCTCACCGAGCTCGCTGAGAGCAAGGGCGTCACGCTCTCGCAGCTCTCGCTCGCATGGCTGCTCGCCCGGAAGGACTACATCGTCCCGATCCCCGGCTCACGTAACCCCGCGCGCGTCGGAGAGAACATCGCCGCCGCCGATATCCAGCTCACGGCCGACGACCTCTCCCGTATCGACACCATTGCACCCCACGGCGGCATCGGCGGTCGCCAGTGACCAACGAACCCGTCGTTATCTCGATCGAGTTTCACATCAAACCTGGCCACGAGAACACGGTTCGCGACGGGCTGACCCGCGCATTGCAGGCCTCTACCGATCCGGCCCTCCTCACCGGCCAGGTTCTCGTAGACACGGCCGACGAGTCCCATGTGTACGCGATACAGACGTGGGCAAGCGCTGATCTGTTCCACGCTCACATGCACGCTGCCGGAGGCTTCGACAGCCTCAGCTCCGTCCTGAAAACGGAACCACACGTCGTGCTGACGACCGTACACAGCCGACGCTGAGCGATCAGAAGAACGCCGGGGTGGCCGATCCCCCTATCGGCCACCCCGCGGATGGGAATCTCAGGCAGGACGGGACCTAGGCAAAGCTGGGACCCTCTGCGCTCTCGTGCCGTAAACGATCGTTTCTGGCGACCAGGCCGACGAGGACCATCAAGCGCGCGACACGCCGAAGCGTGACCCGCCGAAACCCTCCGCCGAAACCTAACCGCACCGAAACGCGTGTGGTACGTATTCGGCGGAGTGTCGGACGGGCGTTCTCGACAGCGAATACGCCGGTCACGATTACGCCGGGTCACCAGTAGGGTTTCGAAAGCCGTGCGTTCACACTGCCCCGTCAGTCGCTGAGCGTGGAGAACTCCGCAGGAATCGCGTGCAGATCGACGAACTGAACGCCGGGCAGTTCCATGGGTGTGCTCCGCGTCGTCTTCAACGTGGCGGCATCCAGACGGTGCACATCGCCGACGTAGGTTCGACCGCCGCTTCGATCTGCGAATGAGAAGTCCCGGACGTACAGGTCGAGCTGCCCGTCGGGTGACGCCACCAGTCGTTCGGCCTTCGCATCCTCCCCGTCCCCGAACTCGCGTTCGAGGACGACGGAAGCGCCATCGGGCGAGAGCAACGCGACGCCATGCTCCAGCAGCACGTAGATCCGCTCCCCCAGGTTCTCGATTCGGACTCCCGTGTCCGAGAACTCGGTGATGAGCGTTTTATCCCAGGTCACCGTGTCTATCCGAACCAATTTGTTCCAGGCGAAATCCGGGTAGTCATCAATATCGTGGAATGAATCGGACTCGAGGCAATAGAGCGTCTCACCAGTCATCGCACATGACTGGATTCCGCCTGTGCCGGGCCGGTCGTGCTGGGCCAGCACCGTCATCTCGTTGGGATCGACCACGATGATCCGTGATCCATCGCCTTCCGGTTCAGATGCCTCGATCTGGCCGGCCAAGTACAGCTCATCGCCGTGGAGGATCGCACTCTCCAGGTACCCGTGCAGTTCGAGGCTGCGCAGCGTCTTGCCGGTGCGGTCATGGACGACGAGAGGGTTCGAGTAGCCCTGCCCATCCTGGCCGACATTGACGAGCGAAGCGATCTCGTCATCTCCCAACCAGGCTGCGGCCGTGACGCCGGTCCCCTCGGGGTAGTCGAGGTGTCCGGTGTCCACCGATCCGTCGTCGTTCACGAAGGCAAGATCTGCGGAGCGTGCACCGAGCAACCCCACGGTCGTCGGCGCGTCGATGCGGGTGGACAGATTGACCGCGGTGAGTTCTGCGGTCGCGATGACGGCTCCGTCATCGTCGACGGTAGTCGCGTTACCGCGACGCGTATCCATATCGGTGTAATAGACGGAGTACGCGCCCGCTCCCGGCTCGATATCACCGTGGAGCCCCGGTCCCCCGAACCCGAGCATCGAACATCCGGATCCGATGAGGAGGATGCCCGCACAAGAGACGACGGCGAGGGTAGCTCTGAGCGAGCTCTGAGCGAGCTCTGAGCGAGCTCTGACCCGATACATGTCGTCCGCGGTATCGATTCTCTGCTCTAGCCACGCCTTCAGACTATCCGTGTGTGACGCACCGGACTTTCTCTCTCTCCTTACTCGGTACGGGGTGTTGCGCTCGATGCACGACCAGCGATCCCTCAGCCGATAGGCTCGCCGCATGACGGCACCCGGGGGACGAAGCCTGCTCGATCGTGTTTTCGACGCGATGATCGGCCTTAAAGGCCTGAATGGCGTTCTGGAGCTGCTCGGCGGGCTCGCTCTCCTGATCATCGATATCGAACATCTGCGCGGCATGCTGCGCTGGGTCAGCGTCCACGCTTTCGTCTCGCATCCGGATTCGGCGATCGCCCAGTGGATGAACGCCTTCGCCGATAGGCTCGGGGCGGACTCGGCGGATTTCGCGGGCTGGTACCTCATGCTGCACGGGGCGATCAAGATCGCGATGGTGTGGGCACTGCTCAAGCAGAAGCTGTGGGCGTACCCGTGGACGCTCGTCGTGATCGCGGGATTCATCGTCTACCAGTCGTATGAGATCATTTTCCACTTCACCTGGATGATGGTGCTCCTCACTGTTTTCGACCTCGTCGTGATCTGGCTCACCTGGCGAGAGTGGCAGGAGCAGAAGACGCGTCTCGGGGCCCCGTCGCCGGAGTCCTCTCCCGTCGAGGGGTAGCGTAGAGAGCGTGCCGATCGCCTCCCCCGCTCCCCGTCAGACACCCGGGTGGAGAGGCTGGCTGATCTGGGCCGTCGGCGTCGCCGCGTACATGCTCGCGATAGCGAACCGCACATCTCTCGGAGCCGTCGGCGTCGACGCCGCCGAGCGCTTCCACGCGGATGCTGCGACCCTCTCGCTCTTCGCGGTCGTGCAACTCGCGGTCTACGGCGGTATGCAGATCCCGATCGGCGTGCTGCTGGACCGATACGGCGCGCGTCCCATCATCACGGCGGGCATGTTCCTCATGGCGCTGGGGCAGCTGACGATGGCCCTCTCCCCCAGCATCGGCATCGCGATCCTCGCGCGCGTGCTGCTGGGCGCCGGTGATGCCGCGGTGTTCCCGGCGGTCCTGCGGCTGGTCGCCACCTGGTTCCCCTCGCAGCGTGGACCGGTGATGGTGCAGCTCACGGGCGTGATCGGTCAGGCCGGTCAGCTCATCGCCCTCGTCCCGCTCGCAGCGCTGCTTCACTCGACGTCGTGGTCGATCGCCTTCGGCAGCTTCGCCGGACTCGGGGTGCTCTTCGGCATCCTGGTCTTCGCGCTCATCCGCAACCATCCGCCGGAGTCCCCCGCCGACGTCACCGTCGACACCGAGACGGGTGTGGTGCGCATCGTGACCTCATCGGTCGATACGGAGGTCGGTATTCGTGCGGCCTGGCGTCACCCCGGCACGCGCCTCGCGTTCTGGTCGCACTTCACGACGCCCTTCGCGGGTACGGCGTTCGTGCTCCTGTGGGGCATGCCCTTCCTGACCGCCGGCGAGGGTCTCTCCGCTGCACGCGCGGCGGGGCTCATATCGGTATATGTCGTGGCGGGAATGATCCTCGGGCCGGTCATCGGGGATCTCTCCCGTCGGATGCCGAATCAGCGCTCGCTGGCACTCGTACTGCCGGCGACGGCCATTCAGTGCATCGCCTGGCTCGCCGTGATCTTCTACCCCGGTTCGGCTCCCGATTGGCTGCTGTATGTGCTCGCCGTAGCTCTGGCCTTCGGCGGACCCGCATCGATGATCGCATTCGATCATGCCCGCACGCACAACCCCGCTCATCGGTTGAGCACGGCGACCGGACTCACGAATGCGGGCGGCTTCGTGGCTGCTCTCCTCGCAGTGTTCCTCATCGGCGTGACGCTCGACCTGCAGGGCGCCGGTACTCCGGACACCTATTCACTGGATGCTTTCCGCCTGGCGTTCTTCATGCAGGTGCCCCTCTGGGCGCTGGGGGTGACGTTCATCCTCATCGAACGCCGCAAGACCCGCATTCGCATGGGCTTCTGAAAACGGCTCAGCGCCGGCGCGGAGTCCAGCCCGACGGGAGAGCGCCATCGTCGATCGCTCGCTCCCGGTCGGCCTTCGCCGACCATCCCTGAGCCGCGTCGAGCGCGTCGAACCCTCCCCGCGCGATGCGCATGCCGACATCCTCATGGTGCATACGGGGCGCTCCCCCGCGACGCACCGATGCGCGTACATTCCACGCATCGTCGGCATAGCCGCCGCCGCGGAAGACCCGGTATTCGTCGTAGCGGGCCGGATCCAGCAGATCCCAGCACCACTCCCAGACGTTGCCGAGCGTGTCGAACAGGCCGTTCAGGTTAGGCATCCGTCCGCCGACGTCCTGCGGTGCGCGGACGCCGTCCGCGGCGGTCCACGCGATGTCCCCGAGCAGTCCGTACGTCGGCGTCGTCGACCCGGCGCGGCAGGCGTACTCCCACTCCGCCTCCGTCGGCAGGCGGTAGCCGTCGCTGTCGACATGCCAGGTGACGTCCTCGCCGTCGAAGGAGTAGGCAGGGTCGAGGCCCTCCCACTCGGAGGCCGCGTTGCAGAAGCGGACGGCGCGCAACCAGCTGAGATCAGCGGCAGGACGTCGCGGATGCCGAGCCTCGATGCCGAGGACCTCGGCGAACTGCTCCTCGGTCACGGCATACACGCCGATCTCGAAAGCTTCGAGGTGCACCGTGCGATGGATCTTCCTCCGGGCATCGTGCAGGGTCACGGAACCCGCGGGGATGCGAGCCATCTCGATGTCGCTCATACCGGCGCCGCTTTCTCTCCCCCATCCAGCCGCACCGCGAAGATGCGCATGAAATATTGGCACAGCGGACCGACGAGCAGGGCGAAGGCGAGGGTTCCGATGCCGACGTTGCCGCCGAGCGACCAGCCGACCGCGACGACCGTGACCTCGAGGCCGGTGCGCACCACCCAGATGGGCCAACCGGTGCGCGCATGCAATCCCGTCATCAGTCCGTCGCGCGGGCCGGGGCCGAAGTGCGCGCCGATGTAGAGGCCGGTGGCAGCCGAGAGCACGAGCAGTCCGAAGATGAAGAAACCGATGCGCAGCCACAGCGACTGGTTCACGGGTATGAGGAGAAGGCCCACATCGGCCGACGGTCCCACGAGCAGTGCGTTGAGCACCGTGCCGATGCCGAAACGCTGCCGCAGAGGCAGCCACAGCAGCAGCACGACTATGCTGATGAGGATCGTGATCGTGCCGAACGTCAACGGCACATGGCGTGCGACGCCCTGCGAGAGGACATCCCAGGGAGCGGCGCCGATCGCGCCGCGGATCATGAACGCGATGCCGATCCCGTAGAGGAACAGCCCGACGAGGAGTTGTGTGATGCGGCGCGGAAGCCGACGCCCCCGCGACGACGTCACCGGGGAACCCGTTCCACCCAGGAGGGGTACTTCGCGGTACGTCCGTCGCCGGACGAAGTGCGTGTGATGCGGCGCTTCATCCACGGGCCGACATGCTCGCGGTAATAGGCGAATCCGCTGGGACCCGCGGAAGCGGTAGCCGACGGCGCCCACCATTCGGCGGGCGGTTCGTAGCCCAGTGCATGCAGCACGCGCGCTGCCACCCGATGGTGGCCGGCGGCGTTCATGTGCAGACGGTCTTCCGACCAGTAGGCGCCGCGGGCGAGCTCCTGGTCGGGCCAGTTCAGTGCGCGGATGACGTCGTCACGGCCGGCGACGCGGCGCAGCACCGCGGCCGAGAGTTCATCACCCCGACGTTGGATGAGGGAGCCCATGGGCAGCTGCCCTGCGGGGTTCGCCCCGGAGAGGAGAATGAGGGTGACACCCTGCTCATCGCAGCGGCGCAGCACGCGGGAGAACGTGTCGGCGATGTGCTCGAGATCGGCGCGCGGGCGCAGCATGTCGTTTCCGCCGCCGTTGAACGACAGGTGCGTGGGCTTCAGGGCGAGAGCGGGCTCGAGCTGCTGCTCGATGATCGGCCAGGCGAGCTTGCCACGGATGGCGAGATTGGCGTACTGGATGCTGTGCCCCGCAGCATCCGCCCATCCCTGCGCCGCGATGTCCGCCCAGCCGCGCACGCGGCCGTCGGGCAATTCATCACCGACGCCCTCGCTGAATGAATCTCCGATGGCGACGAATCTGACAGCACTCACGCATCCAGCCTATTCCCGCCGAGCCGACCGCGCGTCATCGGTCGTCGAGAGCGAGGCCCCGACGGTCGACGAGACCCCAGGCTGCGATGGCCGCGATGACGAAGAACGCGCTGAACACGACGAACAGCAAGGATGCTCCGCCCTTGACGAGCAGAACGGGAACGGCGAGCGGCGCGATGATCGACGCGATGCGCCCGACTCCCGCGGCCCATCCCGAACCGGTGGCGCGCATCGAAGTGGGATAGATCTCGGGCGTGACGGCGTAGAGCGCACCCCAGGCTCCGAGGTTGAAGAACGACAGTGCCATCCCGGAGGCGATCACGGCCGTATCGCCGCTCGCTGTGCCGAAGGCGATCGCCGATGCGGCGGAGCCGATGAGGAAGACCGACAGCGTCAGTCGGCGTCCCCACACCTCGATCAGCCAGGCGGCGACGGCGTAACCGGGAAGCTGCGCGAGGGTGATGATGAGGGTGAACCCGAAGGAGCGGACCAGGTCGTAACCGGCGTCGACGAGGATGCTGGGGATCCAGATGAAGGCGCCGTAGTAGGAGAAGTTCACGCAGAACCACACGAGCCAGATGCACAGCGTGCGCGTGCGGAACTCCCGGCCCCACAGGCGAGACAGGCGCGATCCGGTGGGCGCGGCGATCGGTTCATCAGCGACAGCGATCGCTTCTGCTGCGGGGGCGATGGTTCCGGCCGAGGCCTCGAACTGCTCGACGATGCGCTCCGCCTCCGCGGTGCGTCCGCGCGAGGCGAGCCAGCGCGGCGACTCCGGCAGGCCCCAGCGCACGATCAACGCGTAGACGGCGGGTATCGCACCGATCGCGAAGGCCCAGCGCCAGCCTGAATCGGATGCCGGCACGATGAAGTATCCGATCAGGGCCGCGGCCGTCCAGCCCACGGCCCAGAACGCCTCGAGGAAGACGATCAACCGGCCGCGGATGCGCGCCGGGGCGAATTCGCTCACATAGGTCGAGGCGACCGGAAGCTCGGCGCCGAGGCCGAGACCCACGAGGAAGCGGAGCACCAGCAGCATGGCGAGCCCGCCGACGAGAGCGCTCGCTCCGGTGGCGATGCCGTAGACGAGCAGGGTGAGGGCGAAGATCTGCCGCCGCCCGAAGCGGTCGGCGAGAAGCCCACCCAGGCTCGCGCCCAGCGCCATGCCGATGAAACCGACCGACGCGATCCAACCGCTCTCCGTCTTCGTCAGGTCCCATTGGACCGTGAGCGCGGCGAGGATGAACGAGATGAGGCCGACATCCATCGCATCCAGCGCCCAGCCCAGGCCGGAACCGGCGAGGAGCCGTCCGTGACGACGGGTGAACGGCAGGCCGTCCAGCCGTGTGGAGAGCGAGGCGCCCGGAGTCTTATCGGTCATACGTTCATCGTAGAGCCGTCCCTCCGGGCGCCGAACGCTCTCAATCGTCGGCGGCGAGGATCTCGCGCACCCGCGGGATGACCTCGGTGCCGTACAGCTCGATGCTCTGCATCATCTGCTCGTGGCCGAGAGTTCCTGTGGAGTACTTCAGATCGAAGCGACCGAGTCCGAGAGTGCGGATCGTTGCGGCGATCTTCTGCGCCACCCGCTCGGGCGACCCGGAATAGATCGCGCCGGCCGGCCCCACATCGTTCTGGAAGCGGGCACGGCTGTAGGCGGGCCAGCCGCGCTCCGCGCCGATCGTGTTGTTCATGGCCTCGAACCCGGCGTATGCCGCGTCCCAGGCTTCTTCGTCCGTGCGCGCGATGTGACCCGGAGAATGAACGGCGATCGGAAGCACCGGTGTGCCCATGGCCGCCGTCGAGCGGTGGTAGAGATCGACGAACTGACGGAAACGCTCCGCCGGGCCGCCGATGATCGCGAGCATGAGGCCCAGCCCGTGCCGCGCGACGCGCAGAACCGATTCGGGGCTTCCGCCGACACCGACCCAGGTGCGCAGGCCGTTCTCCGTCTTCGGGAACACATCCGCGTTCTCGAGGGGCGGACGCATGGTGCCCGACCACGTGACCGGCTTCTCCTCGAGCAGCTGGACGAACAGCTCGAGCTTCTGTTCGAACAGCGCCTCGTAGTCGCGCAGGTCGTATCCGAACAGCGGGAACGACTCGATGAACGATCCACGGCCGAGCACGACCTCCGCGCGGCCGTGGGAGAGAGCATCCAGCGTCGCGAAGCGTTCGAAGACCCGCACGGGATCGTCGGAGGAGAGCACCGTGACGGCGGTGCCCAGGCGGATACGCTCGGTGCGAGAGGCGATCGCGGCCAGCACCATCTCGGGCGCGGAGACGGCGAAGTCGGGGCGGTGGTGTTCCCCCACCCCGAAGAAGTCGATGCCGAAGCGATCGGCGAGCGCCGCCTGATCGACCACGTTCCGAATCGTCTGCGCGGCGGTCAGCAGCTCGCCGTCCGCGCCCCGCGTGATGTCGCCGAAGGTGTCCAGCCCGAACTCGATGGTCATGTCAGCCCTTTCGTATGTGACTGAATGAACCGCAGCGGGGTGCGCGGCATTCCCGCGCACCCCGCCGGGCGATTCTCAGCGCAGCAGCGCGGTGCGCAGAGTGTCGAGCCCGACACCACCCATGTCGAGGGCGCGCTTGTGGAACTGCTTCACGTCGTAGGCATCGCCCTGCTGGGCGCGGTAGTCATCGCGAACCTGTTCCCAGATCCGCTGGCCGACCTTGTATGACGGCGCCTGGCCGGGCCAACCGAGGTACCGGTTGACCTCGAACTGCACGAACTCATCCGACATGTTCACGTTCTGACGCATGAAGTCGAGCGCGTAGTCGGCGTCCCAGATGCCCTGGCCGTCGAGGCGCTCCTTGCCGAGGTGCACGCCGATGTCGAGCACGACGCGTGCTGCGCGCATGCGCTGTCCGTCGAGCATGCCCAGGCGATCGGCCGGGTCATCGAGGTATCCCAGCTGCTGCATGAGGCGCTCGGCATACAGCGCCCAGCCCTCGGCGTGCCCCGAGGTGCCGGCGAGCAGACGACGCCAGGAGTTCAGCTCCGCCCGGTTGTACACCGCTTGCGCGATCTGCAGGTGGTGCCCTGGAACGCCCTCGTGGTACACCGTGGTGAGCTCACGCCACGTGTCGAACTCGGTGACGCCCTCGGGAACCGACCACCACATGCGGCCGGGACGGGAGAAGTCATCCGTCGGGCCCGTGTAGTAGATGCCGCCCTCCTGCGTGGGGGCGATCATGCACTCGAGGCTGCGGATCTCCTCCGGGATTTCGAAGTGCGTGGCGCCGAGCTCGGCGATCGCACGGTCGCTCGTCTCCTGCATCCACCGCTGCAACTCATCGGTGCCGTAGAGCTTGTGAGCGGGGTCGGCCTCCAGATGCGCCACGGCCTCTTCGACGGTCGCCCCGGGCAGGATCTCATTCGCGATTGCGGTCTGCTCGGCGACCATGCGTGCGAGCTCTTCGCGACCCCACTCGTACGTCTCATCGAGGTCGATGACGGCGCCGAGGAAACGGCGCGAGTGCAGGGCGTAGAGGTCGCGTCCGACGGCGTCGATATCGGATGCCGCGGGGGCGAGATCCTCGCTGAGGAAGGTGCGCAGCTCCTCGTAGGCCGCGCGGGCCGCATCGGAACCCTGCGTCAGATCCTTCGCGAGCGACGCCGGCATCTCGCCGTCGGCGAGAGCGGCCGAGCCCGTGAACTCGGCGAAGAAACCATCGGCGGCCGTGTAGCGCGCGATCTGCGCAGCGACCTCGGTCACCTGGCGCCGCGCGGGGACGACGCCCCGGGCGATGCCCTCCTGAAGGGTCTGCGTGTAGCCGCGCAGCGTCTCCGGCACAGCCGACAGCCGCTTCGCAATCGTCTCCCAATCGCCCGCGGTCGCCGTCGGCATGAGGTCGTAGACCTGACGGATGTCCTGCGCCGCGGATGCGATGACGTTGATGTCTCGCAGATGCCACTGCGCGTCATGGAACTCGAGTTCGAGATCCAGCTCGCTCAGCAGATCGGTCTTCGTGACCTCATCGATGGCATCAGTCGGCGTCAACGCGGCAAGGGCCACGCGGGTCTTGCGCACCTCGGCCGCATAATCGTCGTGGCCGGCCGGGCTGAGATCGCCATAGCGGTCATCGGCCTCGTCGCGGCCGATATAGGTGCCCAACGTCGGGTTGAGGATGGAGAGGGTGTCGACCCACTCCTCGGCGACGGCATCGATGGGGGTAGGGGTGCGCGGGGTCAGCGTCATGCTTCTCAGCGTAGCGCCGCCCCGCGCGCGGAGTCGGGCAGGTCAGTGCGCGGCTTCGTCCCAGTTCGCTCCCCAGCCGACGCTGACGTCCAGCGGAACCGTCAGGGATGCGGCATCCGCCATTCGGGTGCGCACGATCTCCTCGACGACATCGCGTTCGCCCGGGGCGACCTCGACCACGAGTTCGTCATGGATCTGCAGCAGCACGCGCGAGCGCAGCTCCTTCTCGCGCAGTTCGGAGTGCACGTGGAACAGGGCGAGCTTCATGATGTCGGCCGCACTCCCCTGGATCGGAGCATTCAGCGCCGCGCGCTCGGCGTTCTCGCGCAGCACCCGGTTCGGGCTCGTGAGGTCGGGGAACGGGCGGCGTCGACCGAAGATCGTTTCGGTATATCCGTCTTCCTTCGCCTGCATGACCGAGGCGCGCAGGTAATCGCGCACCGCGCCGAAGCGGTTGAAGTACTCGAGCATGAGCTTCTTCGCCTCGGACTGCTCGATGCGCAGCTGCTTCGCGAGGCCGAAGGCGCTGAGACCGTAGACCAGGCCATACGACATCGCCTTGACCTTCGTGCGCATCGCGGGCGTCACTTCGGCCGGTTCGACGCCGAAGACCCGGGCGCCGACGAAGCGGTGGAGGTCTTCACCGGTGTTGAACGCCTCGATGAGGCCTTCATCGCCCGACAGGTGCGCCATGATGCGCATCTCGATCTGCGAGTAGTCCGCGGTCAGGAGCGTCTCGTACCCCTCGCCCACATGGAAAGCGCTGCGGATGCGGCGCGATTCCTCCGTGCGAACAGGAATGTTCTGCAAATTCGGATCGGTGCTCGACAAGCGACCCGTCTGGCTGCCGGTCTGCACGTACGTGGTGCGGATGCGCCCGTCGTCCTTGATCGCCGTGTCGAGCGACTCGATGATCTGACGCAGCTTCGTCGCCTCGCGATGCTGGCCGAGCAGCTCGAGGAACGGGTGCGGCGACTTCTCCTGCAGATCGGCGAGGGAAGCAGCATCCGTGGAATAGCCGGTCTTCGTCTTGCGGGTCTTCGGCAGCTGCAGGTCTTCGAAGAGGACTTCCTGGAGCTGCTTGGGAGAGCCCATGTTGAACTCACGGCCGATCGTCGCGAACGACTCCTGGACGATCGCCTCGGCACGGCCGGCGAGTTCGGCGGAGAACGTCGAGAGAAGCTCGTGCGAGACGGCGACGCCCGCGATCTCCATATCGGCCAGGGCGAGCACGCTGGGCAGCTCGATGTCCGTGAGCACGGTTGCCACCGGAGCGGGCAGGTCACCGCGCAGCGCTGCGGCGGCGCGCAGCGTGAACCACGCCTCCTGCGCGGGGGTCGCACCGTCGGTCTCGGGAACGAGCTGCGACGGGTCGGCGACCGGCATCTTCTCGCCCAGATAGCGATCGACCAGGTGCGAGAGCGTCTTGTCGGGGAAGCTCGGCCGCATGAGCCAGCCCGCGAGCAGAGTGTCGTACGAGAGTCCGCCGAGACGGATGCCGGCACGGAGAAGCGCCTTTACCTGCGGCTTGGCATCGTTGAGCACCTTCGGTGCATCGGACTCGAGCCAGGTGCGCAGAGCATCGGCAGCGGCATCCGTCCAGTCCGACTCGCGGAGCTCGGTCGGACTGGCGAATCCGATACGTGTGCCGAGACCGCCGGCGGTGGCGAGCGTCACCGCGACTTCATCCTTTTGGGAGTCGAGCCACGTGACGAGATCGGTGACCGTCGCATCGACCGCGGACGGCATCTCCACGGCAGGCTCTTCCGCCGCGGGATCCTCCCCGGCGCCCACCGCGTCGAAGACGCGGGGCAACAGCGTGCGGAACTCCAGGCGGGCGAAGATATCGCGCACAGCCTGCGCATCGATCGGCGCGACCGCGAGGTCAGCGGGCGCGAGCGGCAGCTCGACATCCGTGAGCAGACGGTTCAGGCGGCGGTTGCGACGGACGTCCTCGAGGTGCTCGCGCAGATTGCCTCCGACGACGCCCTTGATCTCTTCGGCGCGCTCGAGGAGCTCGTCGAGGGTGCCGAACTGGGTCAGCCACTTGACGGCAGTCTTCTCCCCCACCTTCGGCACACCGGGCAGGTTGTCGCTCGTCTCACCCACGAGAGCTGCGATGTCGGGGTACTGCTCAGGCCGCACACCGTAGCGCTCCTGCACCGTGGCGGGGTCGTAGCGCTTCAGCTGCGAAACCCCCTGCACCGACGGGTAGAGCAGGGTCACCTCGTCGTTCACGAGCTGGATCGTGTCGCGATCGCCCGAGACGACGAGCACGTCATAACCGAGCTCCGATCCCTGCTTGGAGAGGGTGGCGAGGATGTCGTCGGCCTCGAAGCCCTCCTTCGTCAGCACCGGGATCGACATCGCTCCGAGCACCTCCTGCAGCAGCGGCACCTGCCCGCGGAACTCCTCGGGCGATGCCGAGCGGGTGGCCTTGTACTCGGGGTACTCATCCGTGCGGAACGAGTGCCGGGAGGTATCGAAGGCGATCGCCAGGTGCGTCGGCTTCTCAGCCTTGATGAGGTTCACCAGCATCGACAGGAACCCGTAGATGGCGTTCGTGTGCTGGTTGTCCTTGGTCGTGAAATTCTCGACCGGGAGCGCGAAGAAGGCGCGGTAGGCGAGCGAATGGCCGTCGACGACCATGAGGGTAGGCTTTGCGGAGTCCGTCACTCCCCCAGCCTAACGAGGACGGCAGACAACCGCTGAGGAGGATCCGTGAGCACGAGTGACGAGATGACCGGTCTGGAGTGGGTTCTCCACCGCGGCATCGGGGCCCTGGCAGAGAAGATGGGCATGCAGTTCACCGAATTCACGGTGGAGCGCGCCGTCGCCACGATGCCCGTCGAGGGCAACACCCAGCCGGTCGGTCTTCTCCACGGCGGCGCCTACGTCGTGCTCGGCGAATCGCTCGGTTCGATGGCCGCAAACCTGCACGCCGGTCCCGGGCGCCTCGCGGTCGGCGTCGACATCAACGCCACGCACACGCGATCGGCGACATCGGGAATCGTCACCGGCGTCTGCACGCCCGTTCATCTCGGCCGCAGCGTGACGGTCCACGAGATCGCTGTGACCGACGATCAGGGGCGACGCTGCTCGACGATCCGGATCACGAACATGATCAAGGACCGTCCGGCCTGAGAAAAAAGAAGTCGGAGCCGGTGAACCGGCTCCGACTCGAATCACGCCTTCTTGGGTGCGAGCTGCTCGATGATCGCCTTGGCGACATCCTGCATCGTCAGACGACGATCCATGGATGCCTTCTGGATCCAGCGGAAAGCCTCGGGCTCGCTCAGGCCCATCTTCTCGTTGAGCAGGCCCTTGGCCCGGTCGACGAGCTTGCGGGTCTCGAAGCGCTCGACCATGTCGGCGACCTCGGCCTCGAGCGTGATGATCTGCTCGTGGCGGGCCAGCGCGATCTCGATCGCAGGAAGAAGGTCGTTGGGCGTGAAGGGCTTCACGACGTAGGCCAGAGCGCCGGCCTCGCTCGCACGCTCGACGAGCTCCTTCTGGCTGAAGGCGGTCAGCAGCACGACAGGAGCGATGTTCGCCTTGTGCAGGCGCTCCGCGGCGCTGATGCCGTCGAGCTGCGGCATCTTCACGTCCATGATGACGAGGTCGGGGCGCAGTTCGGTGGCCAGAGCAACGGCGGTCTCGCCATCGCCCGCCTCACCGACGACATCGAAGCCGTTGTCGCGGAGGATCTCGACGATGTCGAGTCGGATCAGCGATTCGTCTTCGGCGACGACGACGCGTCGAGGGGCGGATGCCGTGGGCTGCTCAGACAATTCTTGCTCGGTCACAGCATCCATTCTAGGGGACGCACCCTGGGAGTCGCCGCACCCGGGCGGGTGTTGGCGGGAACGGGGCCCGCTCTGCGCTAAAGTCGATACGGCGATATTCCAGCCGGCGTGGCGGAATGGTAGACGCGGAGCACTCAAAATGCTTTGTCCGAAAGGACGTGTGGGTTCGAGTCCCACCGCCGGCACATAAAAACAGTGAAACCCACCGGATGGCGATCATCCGGTGGGTTTCGCTGTTTCAGCCCAAAGCTCAGTCCCTGAGAGAACAGTTCATTCCTGTTCCGCGCACGACGAGGGGGACGGAGCAGTTCGCTCCGTCCCCCTCGTCTGCAACAGGTGTCAGAGACCTGCCTTGTAGATCGGTGCGGCTCCGTTGACAGCATCCCCGACCTTGTGGACGCGGATGTCGTTCGTGGAACCCACGATTCCGGGAGGGGAACCGGAGATCACGACGACCTTGTCCCCCTCGACGGCCAGACCGTTCTTCAGCAGGTAGTCATCCACCTGCAGGAACATCAGGTCGGTGTGCTCGACCGGCTCGACCAGGGTCGAGCGCATGCCCCACGAGAGAGCCATGCGACGGCGGATGCCGGGCTCCGGCGTGAACGCGAGCATCGGGATGCGCGAGCGCAGACGCGACAGACGACGTGCCGAGTCTCCCGACTGCGTGAACACGCAGAGGAACTTCGCCTCGACGAAGTCGGCGACCTCGAGGGCCGCGAGCGTGATCGCCCCGCCCTGGGTGCGCGGCTTCGTGGTCAGCGGCGCGATGCGCTCCAGGCCGTGCTCCTCGGTCGACTCGATGATGCGAGCCATCGTCTCGACGACGACCACGGGGTACTCGCCCACGCTCGTCTCGCCCGAGAGCATGACCGCGTCGGCACCGTCGAGGACGGCGTTGGCGACATCGGAGGTCTCGGCGCGGGTCGGAACCGGGCTGGAGATCATCGACTCGAGCATCTGCGTGGCGACGATGACCGGCTTCGCGTTGCGACGAGCCAGCTCGACGGCGCGCTTCTGGACGATCGGCACGGCCTCGAGCGGAAGCTCGACGCCCAGGTCGCCGCGGGCGACCATGATGCCGTCGAAGGCCGCGACGATCTCTTCGAGCGCGTCGACGGCCTGCGGCTTCTCGATCTTGGCGATGACGGGGACCTTGACGCCTTCTTCCGCCATGATCTCGTGCACGCGGGTGACGTCTTCGGCGTTACGCACGAACGACAGCGCGATGACGTCGGCGCCGATGCGCAGACCCCAGCGGAGGTCGGCCTCGTCCTTCTCGCTCAGAGCGGGCACGTTCACGGCAACGCCGGGCAGGTTGATGCCCTTGTTGTTCGAGACAGCGCCGGCGACGATGACCTTGGTGGTCACCACCACGCCGTCGGTGGAGACGACCTCGACGCGGACCTTGCCATCGTCGATCAGCAGGAAGTCTCCGGGCTTGACGTCCTGGGGCAGGCCCTTGAACGTCGTGCCGCAGATCTCGCGGTTGCCGATGATGTCTTCTGTGGTGATCTTGAAGATGTCACCGGCGGCGAGCTCGTAGGGGCCGCCCTCGAACTTGCCGAGACGGATCTTCGGGCCCTGCAGGTCGACGAGAACGGCGACCGCCTTGCCCGCGTCATCCGCCGCACGACGAACATTCGCGTAGTTGGCGTCATGGACGGAGTAGTCGCCGTGGCTGAGGTTCAGCCGGGCGACGTCCACACCTGCTTCGATGATGGCTCGGACGTTCTCATAACTCGAGGTTGCCGGCCCCAGGGTGGCGACGATTTTCGCGCGTCTCAACTAATTCTCCAGAGTGAGAGAGGGAACAAAACTGGCGACAGTGCCGAGCCCAGCCTACGCGGACGACAGGCCCAGCGCGACATCGGAAGGCGTAACAGGCGCCGGCAGCACCGTCTCCCCCATGAGGAAACGGTCGACGTTCGCGGCAGCCGCGCGGCCTTCGGCGATGGCCCAGACGATCAACGACTGGCCGCGACCCGCATCGCCGGCGACGAAGACGCCGGATTCGCTGGTCTGATAGGCGCTATCGCGTTGGAAGGCGCCGCGATCGGTCAGGGCAGGGCGGAGAGCATCCGTGAATCTGACCTGCTCCGGCCCGGTGAATCCCATGGCGATCAGAACGATGTCGGCCGGGATCTCCCGTTCCGAGCCCGCTTTCGGCACGCGGCGTCCCTCGAAGTACTCGGTCTCGGCGACGCGCAGGGCGCGCACCTGTCCGTCATCGTTCGAGAGGAACTCGACAGTCGATGCCAGGAACATGCGCTCGCCGCCTTCCTCGTGCGCGGACTGCACTTCGAAGACGGTCGGCATCATCGGCCAGGGCTGGTGGTCCGGACGCGTCTCGGACGGCTGCTTGCCGATCGCGAGGTTCGTGACGCTGAGCGCGCCCTGACGGTGCGCGGTTCCGATGCAGTCGGCGCCGGTATCGCCGCCGCCGATGACGACGACGTGCTTGCCCGCCGCGGTGATCTGGTCGGGCACCGTATCTCCGGCGACGACGAGGTTCGACTCGACGAGATACTCCATCGCGAAATGGACGCCCTTGAGGTCGCGGCCCGGGATCGGCAGATCTCGCGGAACCGTTGCACCGGTCGCGATCACGACGGCGTCGTAACGGGCGCGCAGATCCTCCCAGCTGATGTCGCGGCCGATCTCGACACCGGCACGGAATCGGGTGCCCTCCTCCTGCATCTGACGCAGGCGCGCGTCGATGTGCGACTTCTCCATTTTGAAGTCCGGGATGCCGTAGCGCAGCAGTCCGCCGATGCGGTCGTCGCGTTCGAACACCGCGACCGTGTGACCGGCGCGGGTCAGCTGCTGGGCTGCGGCGAGACCGGCCGGTCCCGACCCGACCACGGCGACCGTCTTGCCGGTGAGGCGCTCGGGTGGTTGGGGGCGAACCCACCCGTTCTCGAAGGCCTCATCGATGATCGAGACCTCGACCTGCTTGATCGTCACCGCGGGCTGGTTGATCCCCAGCACGCAGGCGCTCTCGCAGGGCGCCGGGCACAGGCGTCCCGTGAACTCCGGGAAGTTGTTGGTCGCGTGCAGACGCTCGATGGCACTGCGATCCTCGCCGCGCCAGGTCAGATCGTTCCATTCCGGGATGAGGTTGCCCAGCGGGCAGGCAGCATGGCAGAACGGAACACCGCAGTCCATGCAGCGGCTCGCCTGGCGACGCAGCACGGTCTTGTCGCCGGGCTCGTAGACCTCTTTCCAGTCCATGATGCGCACGGGGACGGGACGGCGAGCGGGCAGCTCGCGATTCGTCACAGTCAGAAAACCCTTGGGATCAGCCACCGGTCACCTCCAGGATCCGGTTCCAGAGGACGTCGCCGTCGGGGTCGATCCCGGACTGCTCGGCCTCCAGTCTCATGCTCTGCACGGCCGCGTAGTCACGCGGCAGCACCTTCACGAACTCGTTCGCGGTGTTGTCGAAATCGGCGAGCATCTCGCTCGCCCGGGGGGATCCGGTGCGCTCTGCGTGCTCGACGAGCAGTCCGCGCAGCACCTCGAGGTCTGCGCGGTCCAGCGCCTCCAGCCGCAGTTCTCCGCTGTCGCGGGACTGCTGGTTGACCTTGTCGCTCGACAGCGCGTGCACATAGGCGACGCCGCCGGACATTCCGGCTCCGAGGTTGCGTCCGGTCGCGCCGATGATCACGGCGAGTCCTCCGGTCATGTATTCCAGAGCGTGGTCGCCCACACCCTCCACGACGGCGGTCGCACCGGAGTTGCGAACGAGGAATCGCTCGCCCACGACGCCCGAGACATATATCGAGCCCGAGGTGGCGCCGTAGCCGATCACGTTTCCGGCGATGACGTTCTCATGCGGGGCGATGTGCGACTCGCGTGCGGGACGCACGACGATGTCGCCGCCGGAGAGGCCCTTGCCGACGTAGTCGTTGGCATCTCCCTCCAGACGCAGCAGAATGCCGGGCGGTAGGAACGCGCCGAGCGATTGCCCCGCGGTGCCCCGCAGCGTGATGTCGATCGTCTCCGGAGCGAGGCCCTCGGCACCGAAGCGCGCGGTGACCTCGTGGCCGAGCATGGTCCCGACGGCGCGCTCCGTGTTGCGGATCGGCAGGTCGATGATGGTCGGATTGCCGTTGTCGAGGGAATCGCGCGCCATCTCGATCAGCTGCACATCGAAGTGCTCATCGAGCTCGTGGTCCTGGTCGCGACCGTGACGGCGCGGTTCGGATGCCGGGAACTCGGGCCCTTCGAGGATCGGCGACAGGTCGAGGCCCGCCGACTTCCAGTGCGCGATCGCCGCATCCGTCTCGAGGAGATCCGCACGACCGACGATCTCGTCCACGGAGCGGAAGCCGAGCTCGGCGAGCAGCTCCCGCACCTCCTCGGCGATGAACTCCATGAAGTTCACGACGAACTCCGGCTTGCCGGTGAAGCGCTCCCGAAGCACCGGGTTCTGCGTCGCGACGCCCACCGGGCAGGTGTCGAGATGGCAGACGCGCATCATGATGCATCCGCTCACCACGAGCGGAGCCGTGGCGAAACCGAATTCTTCCGCACCGAGCAGCGCTCCGATGATGACATCGCGCCCGGTCTTCAGCTGGCCGTCCACCTGCACCACGACACGGTCGCGCATGCTGTTGAGCATCAGCGTCTGCTGGGTCTCGGCGAGGCCCAGCTCCCACGGGGTTCCGGCGTGCTTGAGCGAGTTCATCGGACTGGCGCCGGTTCCACCATCGTGCCCGGAGACGAGGATGACGTCGCTGAGCGCCTTGGCGACACCCGCCGAGACCGCGCCGATTCCCGACTGGCTGACGAGCTTCGTGTGGATGCGCGCCTTCGGGTTCGCCCGCTTCAGATCGAAGATGAGCTGTTTGAGGTCTTCGATCGAATAGATGTCGTGGTGCGGCGGCGGGGAGATGAGGCCCACACCCGCCGTCGCGTGACGCGTGCGCGCCACCCACGGGTAGACCTTGCCCGGGGGCAGCTGGCCGCCCTCGCCGGGCTTGGCGCCCTGCGCGAGCTTGATCTGGATGTCATCCGCCTCGGTGAGGTAAAGGCTGGTGACGCCGAAGCGTCCCGAAGCGACCTGCTTGATGGCGCTCCGGCGCTCCGGGTCCAGAAGACGGTCGACGTCCTCTCCGCCCTCGCCGGTGTTCGACTTGCCGCCGATCCGGTTCATCGCGATCGCGAGCGTCTCGTGCGCTTCGCGGGAGATCGAGCCGTAGCTCATCGCTCCGGTCGAGAACCGCTTCACGATGGCGCTGACCGGCTCGACCTCATCGAGCGGCACGGCCGGGCGCTCCCCCGTCTTCAGGCGGAACATGCCGCGCAGCGTCTTCAACTCGGCCGCCTGATCGTCGACGAGTCTCGTGTACTCGCGGAAGATGTCGTATCGCCGGTTACGGGTCGAATGCTGCAGGCGGAACACCGTCTCGGGGCTGAACAGGTGCGGTGAGCCGTCCCGCCGCCACTGGTATTCCCCGCCGGTCCACAGCCGCTCATGGGCGCGGGCCGCAGCATCCTCGGGGTAAGCGTGATCGTGACGGGCCTGATTCTCGGCGAAGACGTCATCGAGTCCGATGCCGCCGAGCTTCGTCTCGGTGCCGGTGAAGTACGCGTCGACGAGCTCCTGGCTGAGGCCCACGGCCTCGAAGACCTGCGCTCCCGCATAGGACGAGACGGTCGAGATGCCCATCTTCGACATGATCTTCAGCACGCCCTTGCCGAGCGCGTAGATGAGATTGCGCACGGCCTTCTCCGGGCTGATGCCCGTGATGAATCCGGTGCGCACGAGGTGCTCGACCGATTCCATGGCGAGGTACGGGTTCACGGCGGATGCGCCGTAACCGATCAACGTCGCGACATGGTGGACCTCGCGGACATCGCCTGCTTCCACGATCAGTCCGACCTTCATGCGGTTCTCGCGGCGGATCAGATGGTGGTGGACGGCCGAGACCATGAGCAGCGACGGGATCGGGACGAGATCCTTGTTCGAGTCGCGGTCCGACAGGATGATGAACTCGGCGCCGTCGGCGATCGCCGCATCGACCTCGGCGCACATCTCGTCGAGGCGCTCCTGCATCGTGTGGCTGCCCGCGTCGAAGTGGTACAGGCCGCTGATCGTCGCGGACTTCCGGCCCGGCAGGGCCCTGTCGATGTGCCGGATCTTCGCGAGCTCGTCGTTGTCGATGACCGGGAAGTCCAGCGTGACCAGGCGGGCGTGATCGGGGCCCCACGTGAGCAGGTTGCCCTGTGGTCCCAGCCCCAGACGCAGGCTCGTCACGACCTCTTCGCGAATCGAGTCCAGCGGCGGGTTCGTGACCTGCGCGAATTGCTGGGTGAAGTAGTCGAAGATCAGGCGCGGCCGCTCGCTGAGCACGGCGATCGGGGTATCAGATCCCATCGCGCCGAGCGGCTCGACGCCGTTCTGCCCCATCGGAGTCAGCAGCAGGCGCACCTCTTCCTCGGTGTAGCCGAAGGTACGCTGACGGCGGGTGATGGATGCCGGCGGATGCACGATGTGCTCGCGCTCGGGCAGATCCGCCAGGCGTACGGCTCCGGCGTCGAGCCACTCCTGCCACGGGTGCAGTGAGGCGAGGTCGCTCTTGATCTCCTCGTCCTCGACGATGCGGCCCGAGGCCGTGTCGACGAGGAACATCTTGCCCGGCTGCAGGCGTCCGCGGCGCTTGATGCGTTCCGGTTCGAACTCGAGCACACCGGTCTCGGAACCGATCACGACGAGTCCGTCGGTCGTCTCGGTCCAGCGCCCGGGGCGCAGACCATTGCGGTCGAGGGTTGCGCCGACGACCGTGCCATCGGTGAAGATGAGGGCGGCCGGGCCGTCCCAGGGCTCCATCTGCGCGGCGTGGTACTCGTAGAAGGCGCGCAGGTCCGGTGCGATGTCGGCCTGCTTCTCATAGGCCTCCGGCACCATCATCATGACGGCGTGCGGCAGGCTGCGGCCGGTGAGCGTGAGCAGCTCGAGGACCTCGTCGAAGGAAGCGGAGTCGCTCGCGCCGGGCGTGCAGATCGGCAGGAGTGGCTGCACATCGCCGAGCAGCTCGGACTCGAGCTGCGACTGGCGCGCGCGCATCCAGTTGCGGTTGCCGCCCACCGTGTTGATCTCGCCGTTGTGGGCGAGCATGCGCAGCGGCTGCGCGAGCGGCCAGGACGGGAATGTGTTGGTCGAGTAGCGAGAGTGCACGACTGCGAGTTCCGAGGCGAAGCGCTCATCCTGCAGGTCGGGGTAGAACGGCTCGAGCTGGAGCGTCGTCACCATGCCCTTGTAGCCGAGCGTGCGGCTGGAGAGGGAGACGAAATAGGCGCCGAGTTCGTGGCCGGCGCGTTTGCGCAGCCGGTAGGCGATGCGGTCGAGAGCGATTCCGGACGGACGGATGGGCTCGACCGCGGGAGCAGCGATGAAGAGCTGCTCGAACGCGGGGCGGGCTTCATCGGCGAGCTTGCCGAGATGCTGGTTCGCCGTGGGAACCGTGCGCCATCCGAGGACCTCCAGGCCCTCTTCGCGGGCGATCTTCTCGATCCCCGCCTTCTGAGCGCGGCGCTCCCCCGCCTGCAGCGGGAGGAAGGCGAGCCCGGCGGCGTATTCGCCGGCATCGGGCAGTTCGAAGTCCGTGACTTCACGCAAGAATGCGTCTGGCATCTGGGTGAGGATGCCTGCACCATCTCCGGTGCCGGCGTCAGAGCCGATGGCACCTCGGTGCTCGAGGTTGCGCAGCGCTTCAAGCGCCAGCGCGATGATGTCGTGTCCTGCGGTTCCCCGCAGAGTCGTGACCATGGCCAGGCCACAGGCATCCTTTTCGAATGCCGGGTCGTACAGGCCCTGCTTCGGGGGGTAAGCGCCGGAGGCGCCATAGGGAGGCTGGAAGTACATCGATACCGTCCTCAGGTACTCAATGCGACACTGGGGACGTCGTCGGCCCGCTCGTTCATCTACAGGGGGGGGTAACGCACTCGGCGAGGACGACTCGAAAGAGTCGTCCTCGCCCGCGAGATCCAGGCTTGTGGCAGTGGATTCAGTCGGTCGTGTTGACGGGAGGCTCACTCACGTCAACGAACTCGTCGAGGGCGTTCTGCGATTGTACACCCGCGTCAGCATCCGGCCGCGTGCGCCCGTCGACGTAGGCCGACGGCTCCGCGCCGGTGTGGCGGCGGCTCTGGACGGTGAGGATGATGATGCCGAGCAGCACACCGATGATCGCGGTCCATACGTTGCTGCGCAGACCCAGGATGATCTCGCTCGGGTCGATGCGGATCGACTCCCACACGACGCGCCCCGCGCCGTACCAGATCAGGTAGATCGCGAGCTGCTTGCCCCACTGCAACTGCAGACGGCGCCCGATCCACAGGATGAAGAACACGCCGAGCAGATTCCAGATGACCTCGTAGAGGAACGTCGGGTGGAAGAGCGTTCCTTCAGCGAGTCCGGGAGGGAAAGCCGAGTTGTCGGAGGAGATCTCCAGGCCCCAGGGCAGGTCCGTCGGCTGGCCGAAGAGCTCGTGGTTGAACCAGTTGCCGAAGCGCCCCATCGCCTGGGCGAGGAGGAGGCCCGGCGCGAGGGCATCGGCGAAGGTCCAGAACCGGATGCCCGTCCACTTGCAGCCGAGCCAGACGCCGACAGCACCGCCGATGAGCGCGCCGAAGATCGCGATGCCGCCCTCCCAGATGGCCCAGACCGATCCGTACTCGAAGGGGTTCCACGTGTTCTTGCCCTCGCCGAAGTAGAACGACGGGTGCGTGAGGACATGGTAGGCGCGCGCGCCCACGAAGGCGAGCAGCACCGTCGGGATCGCGATGTCGACCACGACCCACGGCTCCGCACCACGCTGTGTGAGGCGGCGGTTCGTCAGGAGACCGGCGACGATGATTCCCGCGATGATGCACAGCGCGTAGATGTGGATCTGCAGGGGCCCGATGTGGAAGGACTGGATATCCGGGCTCGGGATGCTGGTGAGCACGCCGCTGAGGGCCGTGGGAAGCGCGAGGGACATGAGTGCGATTCTAGTTCTCGTGTGAGGTCGGAGCCGACGGGGTGCCCGCGGCGAGGGATCGGGTGACATCGGCGAGGGCCGGCAGTCCGCCGTCGCGCAGCGCGCGGACGAGGGCCGTTCCGACGATCGCCCCATCGGCGTAGTCGACGACGCCCGCGATCTGATCGGCGGTCGAGATGCCGATTCCGACGCAGGCGCGGTCGGCGCCGCGCTCCCGCAGACGGGTGACGAGGGTGCGTGCGGCCTTGTCGAGCTCGGTCCGCTCCCCCGTGATGCCCATGGTCGATACGGTGTAGATGAATCCGGTGGACGCCGCGATGATGCGGTCGAGGCGCTCGTCGCTGGAGGTGGGGGCCGCGAGGAAGATACGATCGAGCCCCGTCCGCTCGCTCGCGGCGATCCACTCCTCCGCGGACTCGGGCGTGATGTCAGGGGTGATGAGCCCCGCACCGCCGGCCGCGAGCAGGTCATCGGCGAAGCGGTCGACGCCGTACTGCACGACGGGGTTCCAGTAGGTCATCACGACGACCGGTACATCGGTCGCCTCGGTGATCGCGCGCACGGCCGTGAACAGGTCGCGCATCTTGAAGCCGGCGGCCAGCGCCGCCTGGGTCGCCTCCTGGATGACCAGTCCGTCCATCACCGGATCGCTGTAGGGCGGACCCAGCTCGATGATGTCGGCGCCGTTCTCGGCGAGCGTGATCGCTGCCTGGATGCTCGTCTGAAGGTCGGGGAATCCAACCGGCAGGTAGCCGATGAGGGCGCCGCGACCAGCGTCCTCGGCCTTCTTGATGGCGGCTTCGACGCGGCTCATCGCGCGCCCTCCTCGTCTGCGTCGGCATCGTACAGGTCGAAGTAGCGCGCGGCTGTGTCCATGTCCTTGTCTCCGCGGCCGGACAGGCACACGGCGATCACGGCATCCGGTCCCATCTCGTTGCCCAGGCGGAGCGCACCGGCCAGCGCGTGCGCCGACTCGATCGCCGGGATGATGCCCTCGGTGCGGCTGAGCAGGCGCAGCGCCTGCATGGCCTCGTCGTCGGTCGCGGGGATGTACTCCGCGCGGCCGATGTCGGCGAGCCAGGAGTGCTCGGGGCCGACGCCCGGATAGTCGAGACCCGCCGAGATCGAGTGCGACTCGATCGTCTGCCCGTCGTCGTCCTGCAGAAGATAGGTGCGGGCGCCGTGCAGCACTCCCGGGCGACCGCGTTCGATCGATGCGGCGTGCCGCTCGGTGTCGACGCCATCACCGGCCGCCTCGACGCCGTAGAGCTTCACGTCCGCATCATCGAGGAACGCGTCGAACATGCCGATCGCGTTGGAACCGCCGCCGACGCAGGCCACGACGGCATCGGGCAGGCGTCCTACCTCGTCGAGAAGCTGCTGGCGTGCCTCTTCGCTGATGATCTTCTGGAAGTCGCGGACCATCGCCGGGAACGGGTGAGGACCCGCGGCCGTTCCGAAGATGTAGTTGGTCGTCTCGACCGTGGCCACCCAGTCGCGGTAGGCATCGTTGATCGCGTCTTTCAGCGTGCGCGAGCCGGTCGTCACGGGGACGACCTCCGCACCCAGGAGACGCATGCGGGCGACGTTGAGCGCCTGCCGCTCGGTATCGACCTCACCCATGTAGATCGTGCAATCCAGACCGAACAGGGCTGCCGCCGTCGCGGTCGCGACCCCGTGCTGGCCGGCGCCCGTTTCGGCGATGACCCGTGTCTTGCCCAGGCGCTTGGTCAGCAGCGCCTGCCCGAGCACGTTGTTGATCTTGTGGCTGCCGGTGTGGTTGAGATCTTCGCGCTTGAGGAAGATCCGTGCTCCCCCGGCGTTTTCGGCGAAGCGGGCGGCCTCGGTCAGTGCCGAGGGGCGGCCCGCGTAGGAGCTGAGCAATGACGCGAGCTCGGCGCGGAACTCCGGGTCGGCGATCGCGTCGTGATAGGCGTCGGTCAGCTCGTCGATCGCTGCGATGAGCGACTCGGGCATGTAGCGTCCGCCGAATTCTCCGAAGAACGGTCCGGGCTGCTCGCGCAGGCTCATCAACGAGCTCCTTCACGGTCGGCGGCGTCTCCTGCCGCGAGGAAGCTCTGCAGCGTCGAGACCGGGTCGCCGGTAACGAGGGCTTCGCCGATCAGCACGACATCGGCACCGGCCGAGCGGTAGCGGGCGACGTCCTCGGGCGCGAGCACCGCCGACTCGGCGATCTTGACCGCATCCGCGGGGATGCGGTCGGCCAACGTGCTGAAGAGGTTCTTATCGAGTTCGAGGGTCTTGAGGTTGCGGGCGTTGACGCCGATGAGGTGCGCTCCGAGGTCGATCGCGACCTCGAGCTCCTCAGCGGAATGCGTCTCGACGAGCGGCATCATGCCCAGCTCCAGGATGAGCGCATGCAGCTCGTGGAGCACCGGGATCTCGAGTCCGGCCACGATCAACAGTGCGAGGTCGGCGCCTGCGGCGCGAGCCTCGAACACCTGATAGGGCGTCGCGATGAAATCCTTGCGGAGCACGGGCAGCGAGACCGTGGAGGTCACGGCTTCGAGATCGGCCAGGCTCCCGCCGAATCGGCGCTCCTCGGTCAGCACGCTGATCGCAGAGGCGCCGCCCGTCTCATAGAGGGATGCCTGGTGAGCCGGGTCGGGGATCTCGGCGAGGGCACCGCGCGAAGGACTTGCGCGCTTGACCTCGGCGATGATCTTGACCCGGTCCGCCGGAGCCAGCGCCGCACGCGCGTCGCGAGCAGCGGGGCGAGCCAGAGCGGCCCGTTCGACCTCGGCGAGGGGACGCGTGAGCGCGCGGCGCTCGGCGTCCTCGACTGCGCCGGCCGTCAGGTCGGCGAGGACCATTAGTGGCCCTTCGGCGAGTACTTGGGTCCGTTGACGCCGTAGCCGGCCTTGGCCATGATCCAGCCGATGATCAGGCCCACGGCCATGACGCCCACGGAAGCCCAGACGAGGGTCGGCATGCCTGCGCAGAAGAAGACGGTTCCTGCGGTGAAGCCGAGGAGCATGATCACGACAGCGGTCCATGCCGCAGGCGAGTGTCCGTGGCCGGGGTCAGCGATCGGGTTGGTCATGTTCTCCTCCGGAGCGGTCGTGGGGTGTTGTGTTCAGTCTATCCGGGTCACCGAGTGGGGTCGGTTCCTCGGGTCAGGTCGTCCCAGGAGTCGACGGCGTCGACCGGGCCGGTGGTGGTCGCGGGGGGCGCGGCATCCGTGCGGAATCGGCGTCCTCCCCGCTTCCAGTGCGCCCCCGTGATGAGAGCGAACAACGCGGCGATGATGAGCACGATCCAGCCGGCGAGAGCGATCATCGGCCACGCGGATGCGGTGATCTCGGCGATCATCATCTCGAGGGCCGTGGTTCCGGCGAGCCCCGTGGTCTCGGTGACGACGGAGGCCACCGCGCTCAACGGGACGTCAATGAGTAACTGGACCGTCCACACGCCCAGGAGTCCGCCGGTTGCCAGGGCGAGGGCCGCGAAGATCAAACGGAGCACGGTCCCCACGAGCGACATCGCGGCGCCGAGCGCGAGGACGGCGAGGCTCAGCGGCGCCAGGAGTACGATCGCATCCGCTCCGGGCACGAGGATCGCCTCGCCCGCGTCTGCACGGACAACGGTCAGCCAGGTCTGGGTGGAGGAGATGATCCCGATGCCGCCGGCGAGGAGGAACCCCGCGACGGTGATGCTGCGTGCGCGTCGAAGGATGCTCACGCCCCGTCGCCGGCCTTCGTCTCAGCGGGTGCCAGAGCGTCCACCGCATGCAGATCCTCGGTGTCGAAGCAGGAACGGGTCCCCGTGTGGCACGCGGCACTGGTCTGTTCGACGAGGAGGAGGATCGCGTCGCCATCGCAGTCGAGGCGCGCTTCGCGGACCTGCTGGATGTGGCCGGATGTGTCGCCCTTGCGCCAGTACTCCGAGCGGGAGCGCGACCAGTATGTGACTCGACCGCTGGTGAGGGTTCGGCGCAGCGCCTCGGCGTCGAGCCACGCGAGCATCAGCACCTCGTGGGTATCCCACTGCTGAACGATGGCGGGAACGAGCCCCACGTCGTTGAAGGCGACGCGGGCGATGCGGGCCTCGATATCATCGGTCATCGAACCAGCACTCCTTCGGCGCGCATCGCATCCTTGACGTCGCTGATGCTGAGTAGCGCCGAGTGGAAGACACTGGCCGCTAGCACAGCATCCGCACCCGCGTGGATGGCCGGTGCGAAGTGGGACGCCGCGCCGGCACCGCCGGAGGCGATGACGGGAACCGAGGAGACCTCGCGCATCAGGCCGACGAGCTCAAGGTCGAAGCCGTCACGGGTGCCATCCGCATCGATCGAGTTGACGAGCAGCTCACCGGCGCCGCGCTCGATCGCCTCGCGCGCCCAGACGAGCGCATCGAGAGTCGTCTCCGTCCGACCGCCGTGGGTCGTGACGACGAAACCGGAAGACGTGCCAGGAGCGCGCTTGACGTCGAGCGAGAGGACGAGCACCTGAGCACCGAAGCGATCCGCGATCTCGCCGATCAGATCGGGACGGGCGATCGCTGCCGAGTTCACGCCGATCTTGTCGGCGCCGACTCCCTGGAGCCGGGCGACGTCCTCGACGCTGCGAATGCCGCCGCCGACCGTCAGAGGCACGAAGACCTGTTCGGCTGTGCGCTGGACGACGTCGTACGTCGTGGCGCGCTCATCGACCGTGGCGGTCACATCGAGGAAAGTGATCTCATCGGCTCCCTGAGCGGCGTAATGCGCGGCGAGCTCGACCGGATCGCCCATATCGCGCAGGTTCTCGAAGTTCACACCCTTGACGACGCGGCCTGCGGCCACATCGAGGCACGGGATGACGCGACTCGTGACGGCCATTACAGGCGCGCGGCTTCGATCGCGGTGACCAGGAGCGCACGTGCGCCCAGGGCGTAGAGGTCGTCCATCACCTTGTTGATGCCCTTGCGGGGCAGCATCACACGGACGGCGACCCACTCCGGGTCCTGCAGCGGGGAGATGGTCGGCGACTCGCGTCCGGAGGCGATCGCCGCCGCCGCCTCGATCTTCGCCGCGGGCAGGTCGTAATCGAGCAGCACGTACTGACGGGCGACGATCACGCCCCGCAGACGGCGCAGCAGCTTCTCGGTGCCCTCGGCATCACCCGGGCGGCTGATGAGGACCGCTTCGGACTCGATGATGACGGGACCGAAGATCTCCAGGCCCGCCTGACGAAGCGTCGTGCCGGTCTCGACGACGTCGGCGATCGCATCGGCGACGCCCAGCTGGACGGCCGATTCCACGGCGCCATCCAGAGGCACGAGAGTCGCCTCGATGCCGTGCTCGCGCAGGAACGCATCGACGAGCCCCGGGTAGGCGGAGGCCACACGCAGCCCCGAGAGGTCATCCAGCGATGAGAACTTGCCGACAGGGCCGGCGAACCGGAACGTCGAACGGGCGAAACCGAGAGCCTGGATCTCGCGAGCCGGCTGAGGCACGTCGCGCAGCAGGTCGCGTCCCGTGATGCCGACATCCAGAGCACCGGAGGCGACGTAGGTGGCGATGTCACGAGGACGGAGGAAGAAGAACTCGACATCGTTCTGAGCGTCGATGACGTGGAGCGTCTTGGAATCGCGGCGACCGGTGTAACCGGCCTCCGCGAGCATCTCAGCGGCGGTCTCGGCGAGCGAGCCCTTGTTGGGAACAGCAATGCGCAGCATGGGGAACCTTCAGATCAGAGAGAAAGGGCGGAGCGCATCAGAGATGTCGGTACACGTCCTCGAGGCTGAGCCCCTTCGCGATCATCATGACCTGCAGGTGGTAGAGCAGCTGGGAGATCTCCTCAGCGGCCTCGGCATCCGATTCGTACTCGGCGGCCATCCACACTTCGGCGGCCTCCTCGACGATCTTCTTCCCGATCGTGTGCACGCCGGCGTCGAGCTCGGCGACGGTGCCGGAACCCGCGGGGCGGGTCTCGGCCTTGGCACGGAGCTCAGCGAACAGCTCGTCGAAAGTCTTCACGAGTCCAGGCTACCGGCTCGAGCACGCTCCCGAAGTCCACGGATCGCCGCTTCGACGTTATCGGAGCCGTAGACGGCGGAACCGGCGACGAACGTATCGGCGCCCGCCTCGGCGGCCTGCGCGATCGTGGCATCGGAGACGCCGCCGTCGACCTGGAACCACACGGTGGACCCGCGACGACGGGCCTCGCGGACGAGAGATCGGAGCTTCGGCATGGTCGCCGGCATGAAGCCCTGCCCGCCGAAGCCCGGCTCGACGGTCATGACGAGGATCTGATCGAACTCGTCGAGGATGTCGTACAGGCTCTCCCCCGGTGTTCCCGGTTTGATCGCGACGCCGGCGCGAGCGCCGATGCCGCGCAGTCTGCGCGCGAGCGCAACAGGATCTGCGGCTGCTTCCAGGTGGAAGGTCACGCTCGCAGCGCCGATCTCGGCATACCCCGGTGCCCAGCGATCGGGATCCTCGATCATCAGATGCACATCGAGCGGGACGGGGCTCGTCTGCTGAATGCGCTCGACCATCTGCGGTCCGAAGGTCAGATTCGGGACGAAGTGGTTGTCCATGACGTCGACATGGGCGAAGTCTGCGGTCGCGATTCGGGCGAGATCGGCCTGCATGTTGACGAAGTCGGCCGACAGGATGCTGGGATTGATGCGCGGCGCCGCGGGCAGGCTCATGGGATCATTCTCCGGTTTCAGGGCTCGTGCGCTGCAGCAGCGCGAGGAACATCGCATCCGTGCCGTGCCGATGGGGCCATAGCTGCACGTGCCCGGAACCATCGTCGCCCAGATCGATCGGCGAGTTCGTGACCGAGGAGAGGACGGCCGCGGCATCCAGCTCGACCACATCGTCGCGAGTGCGCAGCACCTCGGCGACCACGCCCGATGTCTCCGCCAGGTGCGGCGAGCACGTCACGTAGGCGACGATGCCGCCCGGCACGAGTGCATCGATCGCGCCGCCGAGCAACTCGGTCTGCAACGGCGTGAGATCCGCGACATCAGCGGGCGACTTGCGCCAGCGCGCTTCGGGACGACGGCGCAGGGCGCCGAGACCCGTGCACGGCGCATCTACGAGGATCCGGTCGAAGCGGTCGGGATGTGCGGAGGTGAGCGCCCGCCCATCCGACTCGTGCACCGTGACGTCGCCGGGGACCGCCTCGAGGGCCTTGCGAACGAGGCCCGCACGGGCGGGGACGACCTCGTTGGCCTCGAGGGCGATGTCGTGCTGGTGTGCGATGGCCGCGAGCAGCGCCGTCTTGCCGCCGGGACCGGCGCACAGATCGAGCCATCGCTCGCCGGCGGCGATCGGACGCGCTGCGGACAGGGCCAGGGCGACCAGCTGCGAGCCCTCGTCCTGAACACGGATCGTTCCGCCGGCCGCTTCGATCACGGCCTGCGGGTTACCGCCCGGAGATCCGAACGCGGTTGGCGCGTAGGGGCGTGCGGGCTGGCCGGGATCTGCGAGCCCCGGCAGGGCGACGAGCGTCACTTCGGGCGAGATGTTGTCGGCTTCGAGAAGCTCTTCCAGCTCATCGACGCGGCCCTCGGCGGCCAGAGCCCGCCGTAGCGCGCGGATGATCCAGACAGGATGCGCAGTGCGCAGCCCGAGACGCTCGTCATCCGATCGCGCCTCGGCCTCGATGCGCTCCTGCCATTGCCCTGGCGTATCGCGCGAGATGCGGCGCAGCACGGCGTTCGTGAAGCTGGCCGCACCGCGCCCGGCCTCTGTGGCGACGATGTTGACGGCCTCGTTCACCGCGGCGTGCGAGGCGACGCGGGTCGAGAGGATCTGGTGGGTCGCGAGTCGGAGCGCATCGAGGACGGGCGGGTCGATGTCTTCGGCCGCACGGCCGGCGGCCGACGAGATGATCGCGTCGTACGTGCCGCACCGGCGGAGCGTGCCATAGGTGAGCTCGGTCGCGAGAGCGGCGTCCTGCGTGCTGAGCTGCGCCTGGGCGATCGCGGACGGGAGCAGAAGATTCGCATAGGCGTCGGACTCCCCCACCGCGCGGATCACGTCATAGGCCACGCGGCGGGCGGGCTGCACGGTGCGGGGCTGCGGGCCTCGCCCGACCTGCGCGCGGACCGGACGTCGAGTCCGTTCGGAAGAGCGCCCTCGTCCGCCGGAGCGGTCGCGTCGCTGCTCGCCGGTCATGCGCCGGCCTGCTTCGTGTCGTCATCGCGGCGGCCGCGCCACCAGTCGACGGCGTTCATCGCGCCCTTGCCCGCAGGCTGCACGCGCGTGATGGCGAGAGGACGGCTGCCCGTGCCGATGTGAAGCGCGGTGCGGGTCGCGGCGACCTCACCCGGCTCGAGCGGGTCGGCGTCGGTGGCCTCGGAGAGCGCGAGGACCTTGACCCGCAGATCGCCGAACATCGTGTGGGCTCCGGGCTCCGGCGTCACGCCCCGGTAGCGGGCGATGATGCTTACCGCCGGCTCCGTCCAGTCGAGAGCGCCGTCGTCGAGGGCGAGTTTCGGAGCGAGCGTGACCTCGCCCTGCTGCGGGACGCCGACGGCCGTGCCGGCAGCGATCTCCGTGACGACCTGCAACGTCAGGCCGGCGCCGTCCTCGGCGAGGATCTCCAGGGCGGCATCGGCCGTGGCATCCGCCGGAATATCGACCGTGCGCGTCGCGTAGACGTCTCCGGCGTCCAGCGCTGCAACGAGCTGGAAGACGCTCGCGCCGAGGCTCGTCTCCCCCGCGATCAGCGCGCGCTGAACCGGGGCCGCGCCGCGCCACGCCGGAAGAGTGGAGAAGTGGAGGTTGATCCACCCCGCATCGGGAGTGGACAGCAGCGGCTCCCGCACGAGACCGCCGTAGGCGACGATGACGCCCAGCTGGGGTCGCAACGCCGCGATCTTCCCCGTCGCCTCCTCATCGAGCCGCGCAGCCTTGATCACGGGCAGACCGAGCTCTTCGGCGGCCTGCGCGACGGCGGACGGCGTCAGGACGCGCTTACGCCCGAGCGGGGCATCCGGCCGGGTGACGACGCCGACGATCTCATGCTCGGCGGCGAGCAGACGCAGGGTGGGGATGGCTGCCGCCGGCGTGCCGGCGAAGACGATTCTCATGAAGGTACTCCGGAAGGAAGGGTTACAGCTCTGGATCGAGGATATCGAGTCGAACGGACAACGGGATGCGCACCTGGCCGCGGCCGCGACGTCGCTTGACGGCTTCAGCGACGACCGCTGCGCGCAGAGTGGTGGCGACGACGGAACCCGCTCCGTATTCGAAGCGCACGAGCGCACGCACCCGCTCGTCATCGCCGTCGATCGGCACCGGTCCGAGAACCGCATCGGGGGGCAGCGGAATCTCGCGCAGTGAGGCCAGCCCGCGCTCGACGGAGGCGGGGAGCCCTTCGACGAGGGCCACCCGATTGACGGGCGGCAAATGCAGAGGTGCGCGGTCGGACAACTCATCGCGCGCGAACCCGGAATGGTTCCACGTCGCGAGCGCGCGTCCCACTCGACCCTCGACGCCCACGAGGTGGATCGGTGCGCCGGGCGCCGCGAGGGCCGCGGCGTTCGACCACCAGCGCAGGCACGACTCCCCGATCCGCAGATCGGGTGCCTGCAGCATGCGCGAGCCATCGAGCAGGATCACGGCGCTGTATCCGTTCTCCGCGAGCGGCTCAGCGCCCCGCGTCGCGATGACGAGGGCGGGCTTGTCGGAGACGGACTCCACCGGATGCGTGCCATCGGCGATGATCACGCGCACGCCCGGAAAAGCTCGTCCGAGCTCATCCGCGGTGCGCTCGCTGCCCGATGCCGCCAGGCGCAGTTGTGCCGATGAGCAGGAGGGGCAGTGCCATGCACGAGCCGAGCGGCCGCACCATCCGCAGATCGGCACCGCCCCGCGATGCCGGGCACCGAGAGGCCCCCCGCAGGGGAGGCACCGCGCGGGGGCGCGACAATCCGCGCACACCAGCGTCGGCGAGAACCCGGGGCGGGCGACTTGGACGAGCACCGGCCCCTCTTCCACAGCACGCCGTGCAGCGGCGAAGGCACTCGAGTGCACGCGCTGCGTCGGCTGCTCCAGCTCCTGCTGGGTGCTCAAGAGTACTTTTGGAAGCACGCGCCGGGCGGCGCGTACATCGTCCAACCAGCCGTGCGCGACGAGGCGCTCCGCATCCGTCGTGCGGGTGTGCCCCACCAGCAGCAGGGCGGAATCCTCCTGCTCCTGGCGAAGCAGCGCCGCATCGCGCGCATGCACGTAGGGGGCGAGGGGCTCGCCGAGAAGAGGATCGCCGTCATCCCAGATCGCGATGAGACCGGCGCGGACGGGGGCATAAACAGCCGAACGATTGCCGACGACGATGCACGGTGCGTCTTCGAGACTGCGCAGGAAAGCCCGATAGCGATCGGGGTTTGTCTGGCGCGAGTCGAAGCGGACGATCGCTTCATCGGGGACGAACTCGGCCAGGGTTGCGAGCAGACGGTCGAGATCCCGATGGTCGGGGACCACCAGGATTCCGGACGCCCCGGAATGCAGCACCTGTGCTGCTGACGCGGCGAGCACATCGCTCCAGCGCACTCGGCCCTCGCTCATGCCCGGAATGGCCTCCACAGCAGCGCGTCCGGAGCCGTCGAGAATCTCGTTCAACCGGGTGTACTCCCCCAGCACACGTTCGGAGCGCGTGAGCATCTCCGGCGTCGGCACCGGGGTCGCGGCATCCGCCTTCCAGGCCTTCTCGACGCGCACCTGCCGCTTGGGGATGACGAGCCGAAGGATGTCGGAGGCGGAGCCTGCCGCCCGCTCCGCTGCCCGGCGGGCGAGTCTGTACAGCGCGTCGGGCAGCACCGGGACCGTCGAGACGACCGTCTCGACCGAAGATAGTGGGCGCTCGGCGTCATCCTCCTCGGCGATCTCGACGACGTACGCGTCGACGAGACGGCCGGCGGTGCGCAACGGAACACGCACGCGCACTCCCCGAGGAACTTCACCGAGTTCCTCGGGGAGCGCGTAATCGAAGAGGCGATCGAGCTGCGGGAGCGGGGACTCCAGAAGCACTCGCGCGATGCGCCGGCTCATCGCCGCGCCCCGCGCCCGCGCGTCACAGCCCTGCGGCGCGGCGCAGTTCGTCGGCGCGGTCCGTGCGCTCCCACGTGAAGTCGGGCAGTTCGCGGCCGAAGTGCCCGTAGGCAGCGGTCTGGCGGTAGATCGGACGCAGCAGCTCGAGCTCCTCGATGATCGCCTGCGGTCGCAGGTCGAAGACCTGACGGATCGCATCGGTGATGATCTCATCGGAGACCTTGCCGGTGCCGAACGTCTCGACGTAGAGCCCCACGGGACGTGCGACGCCGATGGCATACGCAACCTGCACCTCGAGCCGGTCGGCGAGACCTGCGGCGACGGCGTTCTTCGCGACCCAGCGCATGGCGTACGCGCCGGAGCGGTCGACCTTGGAGGGGTCCTTGCCGCTGAAAGCGCCACCGCCATGGCGGGCGGCGCCGCCGTAGGTGTCGATGATGATCTTGCGACCGGTCAGACCCGCATCGCCCTTCGGGCCGCCCGTGACGAACGGACCTGCGGGGTTGATGAAATAGCGCTCGTCAGAGGGCATCTCGAGTCCGGTCTGCTCGAGCACCGGGTCGATCACCAGACGGCGCACCTCGTGACGGATCTCCTCCTGGGAGATGTCGGGGTGGTGCTGGGTGGAGAGGACGACCGCATCGATGGTCTTCGGGATGAAGCCCTCATAACCGAGGGTGACCTGGGTCTTGCCGTCGGGGCGCAGGAACGCCAGCTCACCGGAGCGGCGCACCTCGGTCAGACGCTCGGCGATGCGGTGGGCCGTGTGGCCGGCCATCGGCATGAGCTCGGGGGTCTCGACGGTCGCGAAACCGAACATGATGCCCTGGTCGCCCGCGCCGAGGCCGTCGAGCGCATCGCTGGAGCTACCGTCGCGGTGCTCCTGGGCGAGATCGACGCCGTGGGCGATGTCGCTGGACTGCTCGCCCACCGAGACGCTCACGCCGCAGGACGAGCCGTCGAAGCCCGTCTCGCTGGAGGTGTAGCCGATCGAGTTCACGACATCGCGGACGATCGTCGGGATGTCGACGTACGCCTCGGTGCGGATCTCTCCGGCGACATGGACGAGCCCCGTCGTCACGAGGGTCTCGACCGCGACCCGAGAAGCCGGGTCCTTGGCGATCAGACCGTCGAGGATGCTGTCCGAGATCTGGTCGCAGATCTTGTCGGGGTGCCCCTCGGTGACGGACTCAGAGGTGAAAAGGCGCAGTGCGCTCATCGAGGACTCAGCCCTCACTCGGCGTGACGAAGGCGGAGCTTGTCCTCGTTGATCTCGTGGAGCGCGATGGTCAGCGGCTTGTCCTCGACGGACGAGTCGACCAGCGGTCCGACGTTGTCGAAGAGGTTGCCCTCGTGCAGGTCGGCGTAGTAGTCGTTGATCTGGCGGGCGCGCTTGGACGCGTAGATGACCAGTTCATACTTCGACTCGACACGGTCGAGCAGGTTGTCGATGGGGGGATCGATGATGCCCTTGTTGTGGTGACCGGCCATGATGGGACCTCCAGATCTGGCGACGGGTTCGTCGCTAAGTCGATGCGGCACGCGCGCGAAAGCGTTCAGCGCGCAGTGGCCTCAGACAATTCTACGACCTCGCGCGCAGCTGCGGCGACGTCCTCGTTGACAATATGGAAATCGAACTCGTTCTGCGCGGCGAGTTCGACCTTCGCGGTGCGCAGACGACGGGCGCGTTCCTCGGCATCCTCCGTGCCCCGGCCCACCAGCCGATCGACCAACTCATCCCAGGACGGCGGAAGCAGGAAGATGAGCGTGGCGGACGGCTCGGAGGCGCGGACCTGGCGGGAACCCTGCAGGTCGATCTCCAGCAGCACCGTCTTGCCCTCTGCGAGAGCGGCATCGATGGGTGCTCTCGGTGTGCCGTAGCGCGCCCGGTTGTGGACGACCGCGTACTCCAGCAGCTCGCCGTCGGCGATGAGCCTATCGAATTCCGCATCGTCGACGAAGTAGTAGTGCACACCATCGATCTCGCCCGGGCGAGCCGCGCGGGTCGTCGCCGACACCGAGAGGTGGATCTCGGGGTGGGTCGCGCGGATGTGCGCCGCCACGCTGCCCTTGCCGACGGCCGTGGGGCCGGCGAGGACGAGCAGGCGGCTGCGGCCGGCGCGGGCTTCGTTGAGCGGGAAGCGGGCATCCAGCCACTGGCTGAGGCTCGCACGCTGCCGCACGCCGAGCCCGCCGAGCCGCTTGACCGGGGAGATGTCCAGCTCCTGCAGGATCCGGTCGCGCTTGCCGATGCCGATGGCCGGAAGCGCGAGGAGGAAATCGGTGATCCGCATGGAACCGGCCACTGAATCCGCATCCGCGAAGGCCTTCTCCGCTACGGACTGCGGTGACACGACGCGCATCGTCAAGTCGCGCTTCAGCGACGCGCGGGCGCGCCGCCGTTCGACGGCACGACGAGCGGCCGCGGCGCGGTCGACGTCGGGAACACTGCGGTCAGGCATCGAGGATCTCCCGGTAGGTACGGATTCGGGTGTCGATCGCGACGGCGAGGCCGTCGGGACCGGCGGACAGGATGCTGCGGCTCTCCGAAGCGATGACGGTGGGTGCGGTCGTACCGAAGCGGGCGACGAGATCTGCGGGTCCGGCACCCTGCGCGCCGAAGCCGGGAGCGAGGATCGGCGCCGGCGGATTCGCGGACGTTATGCCCGCAGCATCCGCATCGACCGTCGCACCGATCACGAAACCGAGGCTGCCCCACTCCCCTGCGGGCGTGTGCGAAGCGTTGAACGCGGACACCGTCGTCATGACGGATGCCGAGACGGTCTCACCGGTGGCGGTCTTCGCCATCTGCAGCGTCGGCGCCTCGGGGTTGCTCGTCGCCGCGAGCACGAAGACTCCCTTGCCGTGAGCCTCGGCCGCTGCGAAGGCTCCGGTGAGAGCACCGACGCCGAGATACGGGTTCACCGTCAGAGCATCAGCCTCGAACGGCGAACCTGGGGCGAGCCAGGCCTCGGCATAAGCGTCCATCGTCGTGCCGATGTCGCCGCGCTTGGCATCCGCGATGACGATGAGACCGGCCTCGCGCCCGGCGCGCATCACGTCTTCCAGAGATGCCATGCCGGCCGAGCCGAAGCACTCGAAGAACGACACCTGCGGCTTGATGACGCCGACGCGGCCTGCGGCCGCATCCACGGTCCGCAGACCGAACTCCCGAACACCCGCCGCGCTGCGCGGAAGATTCCACGCATCCAGCAGCGCGCCATGCGGGTCGACGCCGACGCACAGGGGACCCTGTGCGCCGAGCGCCGACCGAACCCGCTCGCCGAAACGAACCGTCACAGGGCCGACTGACGGTCGAGGGCATACTCCTGCAGGCTCTTGACCGAGAAGCCCTGATCCGCGGCATCCATACCGCTCACGGCAGCGCCGAGAACGGCGATCGTCGTGAACAGGGCCTTGTCGGCGGCCACGGCCGCCGCGCGGATCTCATAGCCATCGGCACGCGCAGCGCCACCGGAGGGAGTGTTGACGATGATGTCGATCTCTCCCGCGTTGATGAGGTCGACGATGTTGCGCTCGTTGCTGTCCTGCGTCTCGCTGAACTTCGCGACTGTCGTCACGGCGATGCCGTTGCGCGAAAGGATCTCCGCCGTGCCCTCAGTGGCCACGAGTGCGAATCCGTGCTGCTGCAGACGGTGCGCGGGCAGGATCACAGCGCGCTTGTCGGCATCGGCGACCGAGATGAACACGGTCCCCGACGTGGGCATCCCGCCATAGGCTGCGGCCTGGCTCTTCGCGAACGCCGTCGGGAAGTCCTTGTCGATGCCCATGACCTCACCGGTCGAGCGCATCTCCGGGCCGAGCACGGAGTCGACGGTCTTGCCATCCGCGGTGCGGAAGCGCTTGAACGGGAGCACGGCCTCCTTGACGGCGACGGGCGCGTTCAGAGGAACGCGGGAGCCATCGGATGCCGGAAGCATGCCCTCGGCCTTGAGCTCGGCGATCGTGCTGCCGGCCATGATGCGGCTGGCGGCCTTGGCCATCGGAATGCCGAGGGCCTTGGAGACGAACGGAACCGTGCGGCTCGCGCGCGGGTTTGCCTCGATGACGTAGAGGACGCCCGCGCTGACCGCGAACTGCACGTTCAGCAGACCCCGAACGCCCACGCCCTCGGCGATCGCCAGCGTCGCCTCGCGGACGCGGTCGACGTCGCTGCGGCCGAGGGAGACCGGAGGCAGGGTGCAGCTCGAGTCGCCGGAGTGGATGCCGGCCTCCTCGAGGTGCTCCATCACGCCGCCGATATAGAGCTCCTCGCCGTCGTACAGCGCGTCGACGTCCAGTTCGATCGCGTCATCGAGGAAGCGGTCGACGAGCAGCGGGGTGCCCTCGCCGACGATAACCTCGCCCGCCGTGCGCACGAAGTAGTCGCGCAGGCTCGGGGTGTCGTACACGATCTCCATGCCGCGTCCGCCGAGGACGAAGCTCGGGCGCACGAGAACCGGGTACCCGATGTCTTCGGCGATCGCGACCGCGCCATCCGCGTCGATCGCGGTGCCGTGGCGCGGGGCCACGAGGCCCGCCTTGTTGAGCAGCTGCGAGAAGAGCTCTCGCTCCTCGGCGATGTCGATCGCCTCGGGGCTCGTGCCGAGCACCGTGTAACCGGCAGTCTGGATGCCCTTGGCCAGGCCCAGCGGCGTCTGGCCGCCCAGCTGGCAGACGACACCGAGGATCGTGCCGCTCGCGGCTTCCGCGTCGAGGACCTCGAGGACGTCCTCGAGCGTCAGCGGCTCGAAGTACAGGCGGTCGCTGGTGTCGTAGTCGGTCGAGACCGTCTCCGGGTTGCAGTTGACCATGACGGTCTCGTACCCGGCATCCGACAGCGCGAACGACGCGTGCACGCAGGAGTAGTCGAACTCGACGCCTTGACCGATGCGGTTCGGACCGGATCCGATGATGACCACCTTCGTGCGGTCGGAGGGGGCGACCTCGCTCTCGAAATCGTAGCTCGAGTAGTGGTACGGCGTCAGAGCGGGGAACTCGCCGGCGCAGGTGTCGACGGTCTTGTAGACGGGGCGCAGGCCCAGACCGTGACGGATGCCGCGCACCTCGGGCTCGGTGATGCCGCGGAGCTGGGCGATCTGCGCGTCTGAGAAGCCGTGCTCCTTGGCGTGACGGATCGTGTCGGCATCGAGCTCGGCCGCGGTGCGGACGGTCTCTGCGACCTCGTTGATCAGCACGATCTGGTCGAGGAACCAGGGGTCCATCGCCGTGGCCTCGAAAGCCTGCTCGACCGTCGCGCCCTTGCGCAGCGCCTGCTGCAGGGTGACGATGCGACCGTCGGTCGGAGTCTTCGAGATCTCGAGCAGCTCCTCGACCGAACGCGTCTCCTCTCCCCAGTGGAAGCTGGAACCGCGCTTCTCGAGCGAGCGGAGGGCCTTCTGCAGCGCGGTGGCGTAGTTGCGGCCGATGGCCATGGCCTCGCCCACTGACTTCATGGTCGTGGTCAGCGTGGCGTCGGCGGCCGGGAACTTCTCGAAGGCGAAGCGGGGCACCTTGACGACGACGTAGTCGAGCGTCGGTTCGAAGCTCGCGGGCGTCACACCCGTGATGTCGTTGGGGATCTCGTCGAGGCGGTAGCCGAGGGCGAGCTTGGCCGCGAGCTTGGCGATCGGGAAGCCGGTGGCCTTCGAAGCCAGGGCGCTCGAGCGCGAGACGCGCGGGTTCATCTCGATGACGATGATGCGGCCGTTGCTCGGGTCGACGGCGAACTGGATGTTGCATCCACCGGTGTCCACGCCCACGGCGCGGATGATGTCGATGCCGATGTCGCGCATCTTCTGGTACTCGCGGTCGGTCAGCGTCAGAGCCGGTGCGACCGTGATCGAGTCGCCGGTGTGCACGCCGACGGGGTCGACGTTCTCGATCGAGCAGACGACGACCGTGTTGTCGGCGGTGTCGCGCATCAGCTCGAGCTCGTACTCCTTCCAACCGAGGATGGACTCCTCCAGGAGCACCTCGTTGGTGGGCGAGTCGTGGAGTCCTGCGCCGCCGATTCGGCGGAGGTCCTGCTCGTTGTACGCGAAGCCCGAGCCCAGGCCGCCCATCGTGAACGAGGGACGCACGACGAGCGGGTAGCCGAGCTTCTCGGCACCGGCGATCAGGTCGTCCATCGAGTGGCAGATGACGGATGCCGCGACGTCGGCGCCGGCCTCGATGACCAGCTCCTTGAAGATCTGGCGGTCCTCGCCCTTCTTGATGGCGTCGACCTTGGCGCCGATGAGCTCCACGTCGTACTTGGCGAGGATGCCCTGCTCGTCCAGCGCCATCGCGGCGTTGAGAGCGGTCTGTCCGCCGAGGGTCGGCAGGATGGCATCCGGCTTCTCCTTGGCGATGATCGTCTCGATGACCTCGGGGGTGATCGGCTCGATGTAGGTCGCATCGGCGAAGTCCGGGTCGGTCATGATCGTCGCCGGGTTCGAGTTGACGAGGATGACGCGCACGCCCTCCTCGCGCAGAACGCGGCACGCCTGCGTTCCGGAGTAGTCGAACTCGCAGGCCTGACCGATGACGATCGGGCCGGAGCCGATGACGAGGACGGACTTGATGTCGTCGCGCTTGGGCATCAGTTCTTGTCTCCCTGGGTGGCGATGACGAGATCGCGGAAGCGGTCGAAGAGGTAGTTGGCGTCGTGCGGGCCGGCAGCGGCCTCGGGGTGGTACTGCACGGAGAACGCCGGGATGTCGAGGGCGCGAAGGCCCTCGACCACGTTGTCGTTGAGCCCGATGTGGCTGACCTCGACCTTGCCGTAGCCGTTGGGGCTGTCGAAGATTCCCTCCAGGGGCGCCTCGACGGCGAAGCCGTGGTTGTGCGCGGTGATCTCGACCTTGCCCGTGGATTTGTCGAGAACCGGCTGGTTGATGCCGCGGTGGCCGAAGGGCAGCTTGTAGGTGCCCAATCCGAGAGCACGGCCGAGCAGCTGGTTGCCGAAGCAGATCCCGAAGAACGGCAGGCCGTCGTCGAGCACCTCGCGCAGCAGAGCGACATGATCGCCGGACGCCGCGGGGTCGCCGGGGCCGTTCGAGTAGAAGACCGCGACAGGGTCGATCGCACGGATGTCGTCGATCGTCGAGGACTGCGGCAGCACGTGCACCTCGAAGCCGCGTGCGGCGAGGTTGTCGAGCGTCGCCTGCTTGACGCCGAGGTCGAGCACGGCGAGGTTGCCGAGGCGTTCGCCGATCGCGGTGATCACGGTGGCGACGTCGGCCGAGACGGCTGCGGACAGGTTCTGTCCGCTCATCTGCGGAGCCTCCTGCACGAGGCGGAGCTGCTCTTCGGCATCGAGGCCGGCCGCCGCGCCGGAGAAGATGCCCCCGCGCATGGAGCCCTCGGAGCGGATCCGGCGGGTCACGGCACGGGTATCGATCCCGCTGATGCCGACGATGCCGTCGCTGACGAGGACCTCGTCGAGCGAGGACTGCGCGCGCCAGTTCGACACGACGCGCGAAGGGTCGCGCACGATGTAGCCGGCGACCCAGATGCGGTCCGACTCGGTGTCTTCATCGTTGACACCGGTGTTGCCGATGTGGGGTGCGGTCTGCAGGACGATCTGTCCGGCGTAGGAGGGATCCGTGATCGTCTCCTGGTACCCGCTCATACCGGTGGTGAAGACGACCTCGCCGAGCGTGGTGCCCTCAGCGCCGTATGCGCGGCCGCGGTAGCGGGTGCCGTCCTCGAGGACGAGAACGGCGGAGGCGTTCGTCGAGCCTGTCGTAGTGGTCATGACTGTGCTCCTGTGTCTTTCGCGCGGGTGAGCCGCTGCAAATCTGAGATGAGTTCGAGGGGCGTGCCGGATGCGGCGCGCAGGTAGGAATCGACGATCGTGTCGTCGTCGATGTTCCAGGAGAGGCGGACGAGGCCTCCCGGCTCGACCACGCGGTCGATCGTGACCGTCGCCTGCGCGACCTCGGTGATCTTCGCCGTGGCGATGAAAACGGTCGGCGATCCATCGAGGGCGAGAGCCGCTCCGCGATCGGTGACCGCCAGCTCGCCCCGTGCCCGGTAGGCCAAGGGGCGGATGGCCAGGCGCTCGAGCGGCTCGCCGTGACGCGTGGTCGAGACGTACAGCACCTCGTGACGGGAGAGCACCTCGGCATGCTCCGGCACGCCGAGTGGTGCCGTGTGCACCCCGTCGCGTCGGAGTCGTCGTCGCCAGGACAGGAGCATCGTGATGAGGATCACGACGGCTACTGCGATGGTGATGGCAATGGCGATTTCGCGCGTGCTCACGCGTTCAGCTCCTCTACGACGGTGCCGGCTGCGAGGGTGACGCGGCCGTGGTGGATCGTCCATTCGACGCATCCGGGGAGGTCGCGACCCAGATAGGGCGAGTTCTCGCTGCGTCCGCGCAGGTCGGCCGTCGTGAAGGTGCCGGCGACGTTCGGGTCGTAGAGAGTGATCTGTGCGGGCATGCCAGCCTCGAGCGGCGTGCCGTGACCATCGAGCATGCCGATGCGCGCGGGCGCGGCGCTCATGACGCGTGCCACGTCCTGCCACTCGAGCAGGCCGGTCTGCACCATCGACTGGTGCACGACGCGCAGAGCACTCTCGAGGCCGACCATGCCATTGGCGGCGGCCTGCCACTCGCAGGCCTTCGCCTCGCTGGGGTGCGGGGCGTGGTCGGTGGCGACGATGTCGATGGTCCCATCGGCGAGGCCTTCACGAACGGCCAGCACGTCTTCTTCGCGGCGCAGCGGGGGGTTGACCTTGTAACGGGCGTCATAGCCGCGCACGAGCTCATCCGTGAGGAGCAGGTGGTGCGGGGTGACTTCGGCGGTGACGTTGATCCCCCGCTTCTTCGCCCAGCGGATGATGTCGACCGAGCCAGCTGTCGACAGGTGGCACACGTGCAGACGCGAGCCGACGTGCTCGGCGAGCAGCACATCGCGGGCGATGATCGACTCTTCAGCGACCGCGGGCCATCCGGCGAGGCCGAGCTCGGCGGAGACGACGCCCTCGTTCATCTGGGCGCCCTCCGTGAGTCGGGGATCCTGCGCGTGCTGCGCGATGACTCCGCCGAAGGACTTCACGTATTCGAGCGCTCGGCGCATGATCAGCGGATCGAAGACGCAGAAGCCGTCATCGCTGAAGACCCGCACCTTGGCGCGGGAGGTCGCCATCGCACCGAGCTCTGCGAGGCGCTCACCCTTCTGGCCGACCGTGACGGCGCCGATCGGCTGCACGGTGGCGTAGCCGGCGGCTTCGCCGAGGGCGAGCTCCTGCTCGACCACACCGGCCGAATCGGCGACCGGCGACGTGTTGGGCATCGCGAAGACAGCGGTGAAGCCGCCGGCGGCTGCGGCACGAGTGCCGGTGAGGATGGTTTCGGAGGCTTCGTATCCGGGCTCGCGCAGGTGCGTGTGCAGGTCGACCAGACCCGGCAGTGCGACGAGGCCGTCGGCGTCGATGACGCGGGCTCCGGCGCGGCTGAGGCCGTCGCCGATCTCAGCGATGATTCCGTTCTCCACCACGATGTCGGCGCGTTCCGCTCCGAGCATCGCAGCACCGGTGATCACGAGGGTTTCGGTCACTGGTCTTCCCCTCGTTCGTCGTTTCTTTCACCTGCGAGCAGCAGATAGAGCACAGCCATGCGCACGGACACCCCGTTGGTGACCTGCTCCAATACGGTGGAGCGCGGAGAGTCGGCGGCTTCGGAAGAGATTTCCAGGCCACGGTTCATCGGTCCGGGGTGCAAGACAATGCTACCGCTCGGAAGGGACCCTGCGCGTACCGCGTCCAGTCCCCAGCGCCGGGAATACTCCCGCTCACTCGGGAAATACGCGGCGTTCATGCGTTCCAGCTGAATCCGCAGCATCATGACCGCGTCGGGCCGCTGTGAGAGAGCCTCATCGAGGTCGTAGAGCACGCGCACCGGCCAGGTCGAGACGTTTTGCGGAACGAGCGTCGGCGGAGACACGAGCGTGACCTGTGCGCCGAGCGTGTTCAGCAGCCAGACGTTCGAACGGGCGACGCGGGAATGGAGCACGTCTCCGACGATCACGACATGCACATCCGAGAGATCGCGGCCGCGGCTATCGGCGTCGAAGCGACGTTTGCGGATCGTGAAGGCATCCAGCAGCGCCTGCGTGGGGTGCTCGTGCGTGCCGTCGCCGGCGTTGACGACGCCGGCGGAGATCCAACCGCTCGTCGCAAGGGTGCGAGGTGCGCCGGAGGCCGGGTGCCGGATCACGACGGCATCCGCGCCCATCGCCTGCAGAGTCTGCGCCGTGTCCTTCAGACTCTCGCCCTTGGAGACGCTCGACCCCTTCGCCGCGAAGTTGATCACATCGGCCGAGAGCCGCTTCGCGGCGGCCTCGAACGATATGCGTGTGCGGGTGGAGTCCTCGAAGAAGAGGTTGACGACGGTCTTGCCGCGAAGCGTCGGCAGCTTCTTGACCTCGCGCGACTGGGTGTCGGACATGTCTTCTGCGACGTCGAGGATGCGCAGGGCGGTCTCACGATCCAGCGTCTGCGTGTCGAGCAGATTCCTCATACTTCGATCGTCACCTCATCGGCGCCGTCGTTCTCCACGAGACGGACGTTGACGCGCTCGGAGCGGGCGGAGGGGATGTTCTTGCCGACGAAGTCAGGACGGATGGGGAGCTCCCGATGCCCGCGGTCGACGAGGATCGCCAGGCGCACGACGGCGGGGCGTCCGATGGACTGGATCGCATCGAGCGCTGCGCGGATGCTGCGCCCGGAGAACAGGACGTCGTCGACGAGGACGACGGTCTTGCCCTCGATGCCCTCGGCGGGAATGTCGGTGGGTTGCGGCGAACGCGTCGGATGCTGGGCGAGGTCATCGCGGAAGAGCGTGACATCGAGCGATCCCACGGACACGGGGACCTGCGCGATCGCAGAGATCAGCGATGCCAGTCGTTGCGCGAGAGCGACGCCGCGGGTCGGAATGCCGAGGAGGACCAAACCCTCCGCGCCCTTGTTCGATTCGAGGATCTCATGGGCGATACGGGTCAACGCCCGTGAAATGTCGGCTTGCTGCAGCACTGTTCGTGTGCTCATCCGCCGCTCCCTTCTCCGCCTCTCGGACGGTGTTAAAGGTTGCTGATGCGTCTACTCTATCGTCTCAGGCGCACGGCGTCCCCGTGCGCCTCGCCGGATCACCCGAGCTTCAGCGCCTCATCCGTGACGGGGCAGCGCTCGGCGCGGATCTCATGACCGGACGTGCTCAGGCACTTGCCGGTCTTCAGATCCCACTTCCAGTCGTGCATGCTGCAGGTGAGGATGCCGTCCTCGTCGACCTTGCCGGTCTTCGTGAGGTCTGCGCGCAGGTGCGGGCAGCGGCGCTGGACGACCCAGTCGCCGATCTGGGCGTCCTCGGTCTGGTCGGTCTGCTCCGAGTACCAGTTCTCGACGTACTCGATGCGGTCGACCGAGAGGCACTTGAGGAACGTCGTCAGGAATTCGTTGAACTTGCCGCTGCGGCCGACGGAGAACTCCATCGACAGGAAGATCGAGTTCGACCAGTCGATTTCGTGGTCGCGGATATTGGTCGAGACGAGGTCGGCGGGGATCGTGTACCAGTAGATGCACTCCTCCCCCGCGTACTCGCGCACCTTCGCCTTCGGGAAGTCCACGACCATGTCGAGCTCGCCGATGCGGAAGCGTACGCATCCACCGACGCCGAGCCTGATCGTGCGCGACTTCTTCATCAGCGGCTCCCACCACGCCTTGATGGCGGCGAGCATCTCCGCCGGCGGGAGGACCTCGGCGCGCGAGGCCTCCTCATCGCGAATCTCCTGCTGGCGGCTGGCGCGCTGCGATTCGAGGTAGTCCCACTTCTCATCGAAGATGTGGTCGATCTCGGCCTGCGTGTACAGAGTCTGCTCGATCGAGACGATGTCCTTGTCGGCGAGCGTCACGACGGTGCCCGGAATGAACAGCTGCCCGTCGTACTGCGGGGCGAGCTCCTTCATGTGGGCCAGGAACTGCTTCTGATCGGTGAAGATCGAGTCGTTCTCCTGGCCGAGTCCGTTGTAGCGGAACAGCTCGTCGCGCAGGAACATGGGCGGCCCCGCCATGGGGAACACGTGCGGCGCATCGACCTTCTCGATGTAGAACATGGCGCGCTTGTTCTGCGCCTCGCGCTTGAGTCGGGCGAAGTTCTGCTTCGCGTCCTGCGGCAGGTCGTAGACCATCGGCCACCAGATCGCACCGGAGACCTGCGTGAAGTAGGCGTCGGGCTTGCCGAAGCCCAGCAGCGCCTCGAGGTCGAGCGGGTGCGAGTCGTTCTGGTTCAGAACCGAGGCTGTGCCGTCGTCGACGCTGAGCGACGAGTCGCCGATCGGCCCGTCGCTGGGCGCGCGCAGCGGGGTGATCATGATCTTCGTGTCGCCGCGCATGATCACCTCGCCCGCGGGGGCGTAGGTGATGTTCGTGTAGCCGAGCGCACGGATGTCCTGCTCGAGTTCATCCGTCGGGTACTCCGGCAGTAGGACCTCGATGTCCTTGCGGATGTAGCGCTCGAGCAGCTTCGTGTCGAAGTGGTCGCGGTGACGGTGCGAGATGTACAGGAAGTCCGCGTCTCGGCCGAACTTCTCCCAGTCGAGGCCGCGGTTGTCCGGGAACGGGAACCACGAGCCGAAGAAGGAGGGCCCGAGAACCGGGTCGCAGATGATGTTTCCGCCGGTGGTCTCGATGAACATCCCGGCGTGGCCGAGTCCCGTGATCCGCATTGCATTTCCTCCTGGTGTGGGCCTGATGATTCTACCCGTGCGCAGATGAGCGACTGTCGGCGCAGAGCCGGGGATATTCCCGGTCAGTGCGTCAGCAGCCCGCGGATGTTGTCCGCGGTCAGCGTCTGCGCGAAGAGCTCGTCCTCGTCGATGACCGCGGAGAAGAGGCGCGCCTTGCGCTGCTGCAGAGCGAGCACCTTCTCCTCGATCGTGTCGGCTGCGATCATCCGGTAGACGAAGACGCGTTTGTCCTGCCCGATGCGGTGGGTGCGATCGATGGCTTGGGCCTCGGCCGCGGGGTTCCACCACGGATCCAGCATGAAAACGTAGTCCGCCTCGGTCAGGGTGAGTCCGAAACCGCCGGCCTTGAGGCTGATGAGGAACACGGGCTGCTCCCCCGATCGGAACTCCTCGATCACCTTGCGCCGATCGCGGGTCGAACCATCGAGGTAGAGGTACGGGATGCCGGCGGTTTCGAGTCTGTGTGCGGCCATCTGCAGGAACGAGGTGAACTGGCTGAAGACGAGAGCCCGGTGACGCTCCTGATGAAGTTCGTGCACCCGCTCCACGAGCGTCTCGAGCTTGCGGGAGGCGATCGTCGCGTCATCGGGCTCGATGAGTCCTGGAGCGAGAGCGAGCATCCGCAGCATCGTCAGCGAGCGGAACACGATGAAGCGGTTCTTGTCGAGATCCTTCAGGAGCCCGAGCACCTTCTGTCGCTCGCGCTGCAGAACCGTGTCGTAGATCGCACGGTGCGCCGGGGCGAGCTCGACCGTGACGACCTGCTCCTGCTTGGCGGGCAGGTCCGCTGCGACGAGTTCTTTGGTGCGACGCAGAACGAGAGGGCGGATGCGACGGCGCAGTCTTTCCAGCCGTTGACGGCGGTAGGCGCTCCCCTCCGCGTTCTCCGCGACCTTGCCCTGCTCGATCGGTTGGATGTAGTCCTGGCGGAAGCGGCGGGCGGAGGGGAAGAGCCCCGGAGCCGTGAGCTTCAGGAGAGCCCACAGATCGCCGAGGCTGTTCTCCAGCGGCGTGCCGGTTACCGCGAAAACGGCATCCGCGCGCAATGCCGCCACGGAACGGTGCTGCTGCGATTCCGCATTCTTGACGAACTGCGCTTCGTCGAGGATCAGCGCGGCCCATTCCACAGCGCTGAATTCCTGCTCGTCGAGCCGCACGAGCGTATAGGAGGTCACGATGACGTCGGCTTCTTGCCCAGCATCCGCGACCGACTGACCGCGCGTGAGCGCCGTCGTTTCGAGGACCCGCACCCGCAGGGACGGCGCGAAGCGTGCGGCTTCCTGCTGCCACATCGACAGCACCGATGTCGGCGCGACGACGAGGAAGGGACGCGTCTCACCGGTCTCGCGGGCATGCATGATCAGGGTGAGCAGTTGCAGCGTCTTCCCCAGCCCCATGTCGTCGGCGAGGATCCCGCCGAGTCGGTGCCGCCAGAGGAACGCGAGCCAATCGACGCCCTCCTGCTGATACGGGCGGAGCTCGGCCCGGATGCCGCGGGGAACCGGTGTCGCCGGAACTCCGGAGGACTCGCGGAGCGCCTCTGCGGTCTGCCGCCAGCTCGTCGCAGGAAGAGCGATATCAGCGAGGTCTTCGAAGTCCTCCCAGAGTGCCACCTGCGATCGGTTGATCCGGGCGCCCGTCTCCCATTCGGCGAGGTCGGCCGCTTCTTCGATCAGCTCGCGCAGCGCGTCGAGAGCGGGATGCGCGAGCGAGAAGTAGCTGCCGTCGACGAGGAGCAGCTTGGTGCGCCGTTGCGCGAGGGCGGTGAAGAGCGGGGCGAAGGGGATCTTCGTGCCATCGATCGTGACGATGACGCCGAGATCGAACCAATCGCGATCCGTGGTCTCGAGCGTCGAGACCGTGATCTCGGGTGCTCCGCTGAGCTCCCGGTAGCTCTTTGCCCGCCCGCTGACGATGACGGCGATGCCGTGCTCCTCCAAACGCGGTATGAGATGGGTGACGAATTCGGCAGCCGCCACATCGTGATACGCGCCGGACGCGGCGAAAGGCGCACCGACGATGTGCTCCCAGCTCTGCTGGAGCTCGGAAAGCGCGTGCTCCTCTGCGTTCGCATCGCGGATCGGTGCGGGCGTGTCTTCGAAGGGGAACCGGCCGTGACCGTGATAGATCCACTCGAAGCGGTAGCGGACGGTGTCACCGGGATGATGCGTTACGCAGAGGGCGGGCACAGGGACAGGCAGTGCAGGAAGAGTCAGCGCACCGATCGCGCGCACCGTGACGCGCCGGGCGAGCTGCGGGTACAGGCCGGAGAGGAACTCCGCTTCGTCCGCGGCGGGAACCTCGACCTCCTCGCCGGCTGTGAGCAGCGCGTGGGCTGATGATGCGAGCGGGAGCTCTGCGAGCCGAACTTCGACGCGAGCGCCGACCGGAAGCAGGGCGTACACGCCCGTATGGCCGATCGGGCGAGCCTGGGCAGGGGTGAAGGACCGGTCATCGACCGTGATCTCCGGCCGCAGGGCGAGGGAGCCGTCGTCTGCGCGTGCAACCTCGGCGGCGAACGAGGCGGACTCGGCCAGAGAGAAGGAGAAGCCCTTCTGGACCGTAACGACGGGGATGCCGCGGCTCTCGCCGTTCCGGAGGTGAGGCCACAGCAACGGGGACTCGACGTGGTCGAGCAGGAGCCAGTCCCCCGCCGTGCCCGACAGGAGGGAATCTCGGGAGATGCTGAGCAGATCCGTGAACCAGCGGGCGCGCTCCGCACCGAACCGCTGCGGGGATCGCCGCACGGCATCCCAGCCGATGTCGCCCTGCACCCACTTGCCGGTCGATTCGCTTCGGGTCAGCGGCCGCATCCCCAGGAGCAGCTCGCCGCGAGCCGCGGCGACATCGCGGGGCGTCGCCGACCGCACCGGGCGCGGGCCCCAGGGGCGTTCCCGGACGGAATCTCGGTGCCGGATCTCCAACCCGAGCGCGAGAGGAACGGGCGCGGCATCACGGACCGAAGCATCCATCAATGTGCGCCAGTTCGTGGACGGGCGTCCCGGGGCATCCTCGAGTTCGGGCCGGCGGGCCCGCTGACGGTGGTCGTTGCTGTGCAGCACCATCGCGACGATGTGCTCGCACGCGAACTGCGCGGAGCAGGAGCACGACGTTCCGGTCAGAGCATCGCCGTCGCCGTCGACGCGCGCCCAGGTCCGGTAGAGCTCTCCCTGCGCCCCGTTGACCCCGGCGGTCATGACCCGGGTCTCGGCGTCCCACTCCCGCTGGATGACCTTTCCGCCGGAGAACACGGAACGCCCTCGCTCGATGGTTCCTCGATCAACGAGGCGAGCGAGGGCGGAATCCGAGATGAGAGGAGCGACCACGGTCACATCCTCCTACAGGGGTCGGACAGTGCTCCGATCAGTTGGCCCGGGCGACGCGGGCGAGGACACCGTGCACGAAAGCGCCGGAGTCGTCGGTGGAGAACTCCTTCGCGAGTTCCACGGCCTCGTCGATTGCGACGGCCGTGGGGACCTCGCTGTTGTGCAGCAGTTCCCAGACGCCGATGCGCAGCAGGGCGCGGTCGACCGTGGGCATGCGCTCGATGCGCCAGTCGCGACTGTGCGTCACGATCTGCTCATCGATCTCCTCGCCGTGATCGCTGATGCCGTCGACGATCTCGCGGGCGTACATCCAGGATGCCTCGCGGGCCGGCTCGCTCGCCGCACGCTTGGCCTCGGCCGCGACGATCGTCGCGATCGACTCACCACGGACATCCGCCGAGAAGAGGATGTCGAGGGCGCGCTTGCGCGCCTTCGTTCGAGCTCCCACGTCTTACTTCTCGCGACCGAGGTACTCGCCCGTGCGGGTGTCGACCTTGATCTTCGTGCCGGTCTCGACGAACAGCGGAACCTGCATCTCATAACCGGTCTCGACCGTGGCGGGCTTGGTGCCGGCCGAGGAGCGGTCGCCCTGCAGGCCCGGCTCCGAGTAGGTGACCTCGAGGATCACGGATGCCGGCAGGTCGATGTACAGCGGGTTGCCGTTGTTCAGGGCGATGGTCACCTGCTGGTTCTCGAGAAGGAAGTTCTTCGCGTCGCCCACGACGACATCGCTCAGAGTGATCTGGTCGTAGTCGGTGGTGTCCATGAACACGAAGCCGTCGCCATCGGCGTACAGGTAGGTGAAGTCGCGGCGGTCGACGTTCTCGATGTCGACCTTGGCGCCGGCGTTGAAGGTCTTGTCGTTCGTCTTGCCCGAGACGACGTTCTTCAGCTTGGTGCGCACGAATGCGCCGCCCTTGCCCGGCTTGACGTGCTGGAACTCGACGACGGTCCAGAGCTGTCCGTCGAGGTTGAGGACGACGCCGTTCTTGATGTCTGCGGTGGATGCCATGCGTTCTGAGTTCCGTTTCCGTGAGATATGAGGCCGCTCACTGAGCGTGACGATAGTGCGGCCGACTGTTGATTCTACGCGATCAGGGCTGTGAGCTGCCGCACCGCGCTGCGATAGCCCGCGACGCCCTCGCCGATCACGCGAACGGTTGCGACGTCGTGCAGGTAGGAGAAGCGGCGGAACTCCTCGCGCGCGTTGACATCCGAGATGTGGATCTCGGCGAACGGGAGGGCGACTCCGGTGAGGGCGTCCCGCAAGGCGACCGAGGTGTGGGTCAGTCCGCCGGGGTTGATCACGATGCCCGCGCAGTCCATGCGCGCCTCGTGGATCGCGTCGATCAGGACGCCCTCGTGGTTGCTCTGGATGCTGCGAACCTCGAAGTCCGTCTCGGCGGCCGCCTCGCCGGCGATGCGCTCGACGTCCGCGAGCGTCGCGGTTCCGTAGATCTCCGGCTGGCGGGTGCCGAGCAGGTTGAGGTTCGGTCCGTTGACGAGGAGCAGCCGGCGGGGTGCACTCACGCCCCGATCTCCTGGTAGGCGGCGAACAGGAGCGACTCGTCGGGGGCCTGCAGCACGGTCGGCTTCGCGATGTCGTCGAGGACGATGAAGCGGAGCATCCCGCCGCGCGACTTCTTATCGCGCTGCATGGTCGCCAGCAGCTGGGGCCATGCGCCGGCGCGGTAGGTGATCGGCAGACCCAGCGACTCGAGCACGGAGCGGTGACGGTCGACCGCGGCGTCCGAGAGCCGCCCGGCGAGGCGCGACAGCTCCGCGGCGTACATCATGCCGATCGAGATCGCAGCGCCGTGGCGCCAGCGGTAGCGCTCGGCGTGCTCGATGGCGTGACCGAGCGTGTGGCCATAGTTGAGGATCTCGCGCTGACCGGCTTCGCGGAAGTCCTCCGAGACGACGCGCGCCTTCATCTCGATCGCGAGTTCCACCGAGCGCCGGAATCCGTCACTGGCGGTGTCCACGGCCGACGCAGGGTCCGTCTCGATGATGTCGAGGATCTCGGGGGCCCAGATGAAGCCGGCCTTGACGACCTCGGCGTAGCCGGCGGCGGCCTCGTGCGCGCTGAGGCTTCCCAGCTCAGCGAGGTCGCCGATCACGGCGCGCGGAGCCCAGAACGCGCCGACGAGGTTCTTGCCCTCCGCCGTGTTCACTCCGGTCTTGCCGCCGACGGAGGCGTCGACGAGGCCCAGGACAGTGGTGGGAACCTGGATGACCTGGATGCCGCGCAGCCAGGTGGCGGCCACGAATCCGGCGACATCCGTCACAGACCCGCCGCCGTACCCGATCACGGCATCCGTGCGGGTGAAGTCGGACTGGCCCAGAATCTGCCAGCAGAAGGCGGCGACTTCGATGCGCTTGCCCTGCTCGGCATCCGGGATCTCCGCCAGGAGGACTTCGCGCGGTCCATTGCTCGTGTCGCTGAGCAGACGCTCGCGCAGTTCTGCGGCGCGTGCGCCGAGCGTGGGCGGGTGCACGATGAGGACCTTGCGCACGGCGGGGTCCAGCGCCGTCGAAACGCTGTCGAGGATGCCGCGGCCGACGGTGATGTCGTAGGACGCCTGTCCGGTCACGCTGATTGTGGTGGTGCTCATGCCTGTTCTCTCCTCCAAGCCGCGATGTCGTCGGCGATGCGCTGCATCGGACGCCTCGAGGTGTCGAATGTGATGTCCGAGACGTCTTCGTACCAGCTCAGACGCTGCTGGTAGATCTCGGACCAGCGGGCCAATGGATCCTCCGCTTCGAGGAGCGGACGGCCTCCGGCTCGGATGCGTGTGGAAACGGCTTCCGCAGTGACGGAGAGGAACACGACCGGATGCCGGTGCAGCAGTTCCCGGGTGGTCTCCGAGGTGACTGCTCCCCCGCCGACCGAGATCACGCCTTCTTCCTCGAGAGCCGCGGCGACGATCTGCGCCTCGATCTCGCGGAAGCGTCTTTCTCCCTGACTCGTGAAAATCTCGGGAATCGGGCCGTGCTCGGCCGTGATCCTCTTATCGGTGTCGATGAACGCGATGCCCAGGCGCTTGGCGACCTGTCGGCCCACGCTGGTCTTGCCCGCGCCCATCGGGCCGACGAGCACGGTCGTCAGCGGGTCAGGACTGCTCATCGTGGGCGATCAGCGCCGCTTCCGAGGCCGGCGCAGTGCGCAGCTCCGCCGGAATGGCGGCGAGGTAGCTCTCGAGGTTGCGGCGAGTCTCCTTGACGCTGTCGCCGCCGAACTTCTCGAGCACGGCCCGGGCGAGTTCGACGGCGACCATGGCCTCGGCGACGACACCGGCTGCGGGCACTGCGCAGACGTCGGATCGCTGGTGGTGGGCCGTGGCCGCGTCGCCGGTGGCGACGTCGATCGTGCGCAGTGCGCGCGGCACCGTGGCGATCGGCTTCATACCGGCGCGCACGCGCAGAACGGTGCCCGTGGACATGCCGCCCTCGGTTCCGCCGGCCCGATCGCTGGATCGGGTGATGCCCGCATCCGCGGCGAAGAGTTCGTCGTGCGCGGCGGAGCCGCGTCGGCGGGTCGTCTCGAAGCCGTCGCCGACCTCGACGCCCTTGATGGCCTGAATGCTCATGAGAGCCTGCGCCAGGCGCGCGTCGAGACGGCGGTCCCAGTGCACGTGGGATCCGAGTCCCGGGGGCAGGCCGTAGGCGAGGACCTCGACGATGCCGCCGAGCGTGTCGCCGTCCTTGCGCGCGGCATCGACCTCGGCGACCATGCGCTCGCTGGTGGCGGCGTCGAAGCAGCGCAGCGGATCGGCATCCAGTGCCGCGACGTCGTCGGGGCCGGGGAGCTCGGCTCCCTCGGGGACCTGAACCGGGCCGATCGACAGGGTGTGGCTGACCAGACGGATGCCGAGCTCACCGAGGAACGAGCGGGCGACGGCGCCGAGCGCCACGCGGGCCGCGGTCTCCCGCGCGCTCGCGCGCTCGAGGATCGGGCGAGCCTCGTCGAAGTCGTACTTCTGCATGCCGACGAGATCCGCGTGCCCGGGACGAGGGCGTGTCAGCGGCGCGGACCGACCGCGGGACATGTCTGTCAGCTCGACGGGCTCGGGGTTCATGACCTCGATCCACTTCGGCCACTCGGTGTTGCCCACACGCAGAGCGATGGGGCTGCCGAGGCTCTTGCCGTGGCGTACGCCGCCGGAGATGGAGAGCTGGTCCTGTTCGAACTTCATGCGCGAACCGCGCCCGTAGCCGAGTTTACGGCGGGCGAGGTCGGCCTGGATCGCCTCGGAGGAGATCGGGACGCCGGACGGCAATCCCTCCATGACGGCAATGAGTTCGGGGCCGTGCGATTCGCCGGCCGTCAGCACGCGGAGCATGTCTCTAGTGTGGCATGCGTTTGCCCGGCTGCTTGCCGCATGACGGACGCATCAGCCCAGCGCGGCCCGCATAGCCGTGCGGACGGCATCCTCGTCGTCGAGAACCGCGAGCGGATCGCCGTTCACGAATGCGCGCACCTGACGCACGGCCTGCCCCAGAAGCATCTCCAGGCCGGAGATGACGGTGAACGCCTCCCAGGCGCTCGCGAGCGCCGATGGCCACGGAGCGTAGGCCGCATCGAGGAGCACTCCCCCGTCTGCGGCGAGCGGACCGGTGACGGTCTCGTCCAGGACCGTTCCGCTGGGCAGCGTCGCGATCGTCGCATCGACGGGTGCGGCGGACGTCTCGAAGACCGTCACGTCGACATCGATCCCGAGCGCGGATCCGAGGGTCATGAGCGCGCCCGCGCGCTCGGGGCGGCGCGCCCGCACCTCGACCTGCCGGGCGCCCATCTCGGCTGCGGCGACCACGGCCGAGGCAGCGGTCGCTCCGGCGCCCAGCACCCGGGCTGAGCGGATGCCGGTGACATCCGCGCCGGCGAAGGCGTCGATGATGCCGCCGACATCGGTGTTGTAGCCGGCGATGCCGGCGCCGAGGACCAGCGTGTTGACCGCGCCGGTCAACTGCGCGTGACGATCGAGCCGGTCGGCGACCCGGTGAGCCGATTCCTTGAGCGGCATCGTCGTGGAGAGCCCGCGCCAGCTGGCGTCCAAGCCGGTGAACGCCGCGTCGAATCCCGCGGTATCCACCTGGCGGCGTTCGTAGGACCAATCGAGTCCGAGGACGCGATAGGCGGCCTCGTGCAGGAGCGGCGACTTGCTGTGAGCGATCGGATCGCCCCAGACCTCCAGCCGCGTGCGCCCATCTGCCGCCATCAGTAGCAACCGCCGTCGGGGTTCTCCTCGCACCACTTGCGATACTGGGCCTCGGCGGCCTGCTGCTCGGCATAGGTGGCCGAGAACACGGTCTCACCGGTGTCGAGATTCACGGTGACGAAGTAGAACCAGGGGCCATCGGCAGGGCTCTGCGCCGCCTGGATCGCGGCCTCGCTGGGGTTCGAGATCGGCGAGACGGGAAGGCCTGCGTGCACATAGGTGTTCCAGGGGTTCTCATCGCCCACGACCTCGTCCCACGGCCAGGAAGCGACAGGTCCTTCATGCGTCAGCCCGTAGCCGAACTGTGCCGTCGAGTCCATCTGCAGAAGCCCGTGCGTCTGATCGTTGGACGGATCGAGGCGGTTCGCGATCACGCGCGAGACCTTATCGAAGTCCGCGGTGTGCCCCTCGCGCTGAACGATCGAGGCGATCGTGAGGATGCGGTTCTCATCGCCGGCCTGGACACCGGCGGCGCTGAGCGCCTCCCGTGTGCGATCCACCATGCGCTGGATGACCTCGCTCGCGGTCACCTCCGGATCGAAGGTGTACACGGCGGGGAACAACCAGCCATCGAGACGGTCGGTGTCGACGCCGTACGCTCGGGGGTCAGCAACGGCCGCATCCAGATCTGCGCTCGGGATGCCGATGCTCTCGCTGATCGCGTTCAGAGCCGACGATACCGTGCCGCCCTCGGCGATGGAGACGGTGTTCTCCATGCGGTTCGCGGGATCGCTCAGCGCCTCCAACGCCGCGGCGGCCGTCATCTGCTTCTGCAGGTTGTAGACGCCCGGATAGAAGGGCGCCTCGATGTTCTCGGAAACGAGGTAGTTGTAGAACACGCGGTCGGTCTTGGTGACTCCCGCCTCGTAGAGGGCCGTGGAGACCGGCGAGCCGGTGTCGCCCTCGCGGATCGTGATGGTCGCCTCGCCCGTCGCCTGGCCGGGCTCGTAATCGGTGGGCTCCCCCCACCCCATGAGCTCGTCGATCTGGTCGCCATAGGTGTTCATGACCCAGATGCCGCCGTAAACCGCACCGCCGATCAGCACCAGGAGGATGCCGAGGGTGACGAAGCATCCGACGCGTCGCTTCTTCTTGCGGGGCGCTCGATCCTCGTGCGACGTCTCCGCCACGAACAGGTCGTCGAGACTCGAGCCCACGATCGGAGCCGGGGTCGGCTCCGGGGTGGCGCTCACGGCGATGCCCTCCGCCGCAGGCGCCACCGGCGCACCCTGCCCGATCGGCAGTTCATCGGCCATCGGAACGCTCACGGGAGTCGTCGGCGCATCGGTGTTCTGACGCGGCGACGCGGCCGCGGCCTCCCGACGCGCCCGCCGGGTTCCGGGCGGGGGCGGCGTCGAATCCACGGACGGCACCTGATGCGACGGCTCCGGCAAATTCGCGAAGAGATCGTCGGACAGGCTGTTCGGGTCGTGATCGGGTGTCTCACGCTCGGGCATGCTCAGGAAGGCTCCTCGTCGGTCTGGACCACGGAACCGGCCGGGCTGCCGGTGCTCTTCTCCGTGTCTATGGCCTGCTGCAGCAGCACTACTGCAGCGACCTGATCGACAATGCTACGAGAGTTCTTCTGGTTTCTGCCAGATGAGCGCAAAGCGGCGTGCGCGGAGACCGTGCTCAGGCGTTCGTCGATCATCCGGACAGGGATGCCGGTGAGCCTCAGAAGCGCTGCGGCGAACTCCCGCGCATCCACCGTCGAGGGCGTGTCGGCGCCCTGCATGTTCACCGGCAGCCCGACGACGAACTCCAGGGGGGCGTATTCCTCGGCGAGCTGCGCGAGACGTGCCAACGATCTCTCGTCTCGCGGGACGGTCTCGACCGGAACCGCGAGCATCCCGTCGGGGTCGCATCGCGCGACCCCGACGCGGGCCTTGCCCACATCGATACCGAGACGGACGCCTCGACGGAACCCGGTCACGCTGCGCGGAGCTCTGCGACGACCGCGTCGAGCGCCGCGGGCAGAGCCGAAGCATCCGCTCCGCCGCCCTGCGCGACATCGTCCCGACCGCCGCCACCGCCGCCGAGCACACCGGCGGCGCGCTTCGCGAGAGCACCGGCCTTCGCACCGGCCGTGCGTGCGACCTCATTCGTCGCGACGACGACGACGGGGCGACCGCCTGCGATGCCGCCGAGCGCGACGACCGCGGCATCCGAGCCGAGCCGTTCGCGAACGCTGAGTGCCAGCGTGCGCACATCATCGGCCGAGCCGACCTCGCCGATCGACACGGCAGCGACACGGAACGCCCCGACCTGCTCGGCACCCGCGGCGATCGCCGGGACCTGGCCCTCGCGCTCCTTCGCCTCGAGCTGCGCGATGCGCTTCTCCGCGGCCTTGAGATTGGCGGCGATCTCGGCGATGCGATCGGGAAGCTGTTCGCGCGGCGTCTTCAGCGCCGACGTGAGCTGCGAGACGATCGCCCGCTCGGCGGCGAGCTCGCGGAACGCGTTCTGGCCGACCAGGGCTTCGATCCGTCGGTTGGAGGAGCCGACCGAGGACTCGCCCACGATGCTGACCAGGCCGATCTCCGCACTGCTGCCGACGTGCGTTCCGGCGCACAGCTCTCGTGACCAGGGGCCGCCGATGTCGACCATGCGCACGACGTCGCCGTACTTCTCCCCGAACAGGGCCATCGCGCCGGCGTCCTTGGCCTCGTCGAGCGAGACGATCCGCGTGGTCACCTCGAGCGCATCCTGAACCGCACGGTTCGTGATGTCCTCGATCTCGGAGCGCGTCTGCGCCGACAGGGCCTGGTTCCAGGCGAAGTCGAAGCGCATGTATCCGGCACGGTTCAACGAACCGGCCTGGGTCGCGTGTGAGCCGAGGGTATCGCGCAGCGCCGCATGCACGAGGTGCGTCGCCGAGTGCGCCTGCTTCGCGGCGCGGCGGTTGGCGGCGTCGACGACCGTCGTCGCCGCATCGTCGACCGCGACCGTGCCCGTGGTCACCTGGACGGTGTGACTGATGAGCCCGGCGACCGGCTTCTGCACGTCGAGCACCTCGAGCTCGAAGCCCGACCCGATGATCGTGCCCTTGTCGGCTACCTGACCGCCGGACTCGGCGTACAGCGTCGTCTCGGCGAGGATCACCTCGGCGATGTCGCCCTCGGACGCGGACGTGACGGGCTGGCCATCCACGAGTAGACCGAGAACGCGCGACTGCGTCTCCAGGTCGGTGTAACCGGCGAAACCGGTCTCGCCGAGGGCGCGGAAACCGCTGTAGACGGAGACATCGGCGAGTTGGCGGCGACGGCTCTTCGCGTCCGCCTTGGCGCGGGTACGCTGCTCGAGCATCAGCTCGTCGAAGGCGCCGCGGTCGACGCTCAGGCCGGCCTCCTCGGCGATCTCGAGCGTGAGATCGATCGGGAAGCCGTAGGTGTCGTGCAGCAGGAACGCCTCGGAGCCGGCGAGGCTCTTCGCCCCCGACTTCTTCGTGTCATCCAATGCCAGATCGAGGATCGTCGAGCCCTGGGCGAGCGTGCGCAGGAAGGTGTCCTCCTCCGCGACGGCCGAGGCCGACAGGCGGTCCCACTCGGTCTCGAGGATCGGGTAGGACTCCTTCATCGCGTCACGCGATGCGGAGAAAAGCTCGGGGAACGTCGGCGCATCGACGCCCAGCAGGCGCATCGACCGGACGGTGCGGCGCATGAGACGACGCAGGATGTATCCGCGACCGTCGTTGCCGGGCTTCACGCCGTCGGAGAGCAGCATGAGCGAGGAGCGCACGTGGTCGGCGATCACGCGGAAGCGCACATCATCGACGGCATCCGCGCCGTAACGGCGGCCGGAGATCTCCTGAGCGCGATCGAGAACCGGACGCACTTGGTCCGTCTCGTACATGTTCTCGACGCCCTGCTTGAACATCGCGACGCGCTCGAGCCCCATGCCGGTATCGATGTTCTTCTTGGGCAGCGGGCCTGCGATGTCGAAGTCCGTCTTCGAGCGGACATCGCTGAGCAGCTCCTGCATGAAAACGAGGTTCCAGATCTCGGTGAACCGGTTGTCGTCGACGATCGGGCCGCCATCGCGACCATAAGCCGGTCCGCGGTCGATGTAGATCTCGGAGCAGGGGCCGGCGGGGCCGGGCTGGCCGGTGTGCCAGTAGTTGTCCTCCTTGCCCATGCGCTGGATGCGCTCGGCGGGGATGCCGGCGATCTTCTGCCAGAGCTGAGCGGCCTCGTCATCGGTCTCGTAGACGGTGACCCAGATGTCCTTCTCCGCGAACCCCAGGCCGCCATCGGCCTCGGAGGAGGTCAGCAGCTCCCAGGCATAGGAGATCGCGCCCTCCTTGAAGTAGTCGCCGAACGACCAGTTGCCGAGCATCTGGAAGAACGTTCCGTGGCGCGCGGTCTTTCCGACCTCTTCGATGTCGTTGGTGCGGATGCACTTCTGAATATCTGCGGCGCGCGGGAAGGGCGCGGGGACGAGGCCCTGCAGATACGGCACGAAGGGAACCATGCCGGCGATCGTGAACATCACGGTCGGGTCGTCGCTGACCAGAGACGCGGACGGCACGATGGTGTGCCCGTTCTTCTCGAAGTAGCTGAGATAGCGCTGTGCGATGTCCGCGGTCTTCATATGTGTCGTGCTGTCCTTGTGTGAGACGGGTGGACGCGGTCGGGCGGCGGCGTCCGGAAAAGCTGATTCAGTTCTGGTCGGGTTCGACGAGGCGTGCGGCCTGCTCGCGGTAGGCATCGCCGAGGATCGTCGTGAACTCGGTGATGCGCGCATCGGCGTCGGCGAGGACCTCGTGTCCGCGCGGATCCTTGTTCATGAAGTGCGCCGCGACGAAGCCGCCGATCACACCGATCAGGAACCACACCAAGTTCTTCATGTCGTCATCCTCGTCATCCTCACCGCCGAGCGCGGTCTCTCCATCGTAGGCGGAAACGACAGAAGGCGTCGGGAAGCCCGACGCCTTCTGCTGTTGTGCTGTATCAGCGAGCCGCGTAGTACTCGACGACGAGCTGCACTTCACAGGTCACGGGGACCTCAGCGCGCTTCGGGCCGCGCACGAGGCGGGCCTGGAGCTTGTCGAGCTCGACCTCGAGGTAGCCGGGAACGGGAGGCAGGACCTCGGCGTGACCGCCGGCTGCTGCGACCTGGAAGGGCTCGGTGCCCTCGCTCTTGGGCTTGACGTGGATGAGCTGACCCGGCTTCACGCGGAAGGACGGGCGGTCGACGAGCTGACCGTCGACCATGATGTGGCGGTGCACGACCATCTGACGGGCCTGTGCGGTGGTGCGGGCGAAGCCGGCACGCAGCACGAGCGCGTCGAGGCGCGTCTCGAGGATCTCGACCAGGTTCTCACCGGTCAGGCCATCGATGCGACGAGCCTCGTTGAAGGCGATGCGCAGCTGCTTCTCGCGGATGCCGTACTGCTCGCGCAGGCGCTGCTTCTCACGCAGACGGACGGCGTAGTCGCTGTCGGCCTTGCGCTTGGTGCGGCCGTGCTCGCCGGGAGCGTAGGGACGCTTCTCGAGGTAGCGGGCCGCCTTCGGGGTGAGGGCGATGCCGAGAGCACGGGACAGGCGGACCTTGCGGCGGTCCTGGGACTTCGTAACCACGAAGTGTTCCTTCCGATGACGTGGACGTGACTTTCACGTCTCACGGACGTATCTCCGCGTTCTGCCCGAGGGCGCACGCCGGGGCGCCGTACGGGTGGGGTGTGAACGAGAAGATGCCCGAAAACTGAGTTTCGAGCCGCTTAATTCTAACAGATGGGTCGGATGCCGCGATCAGCGATCGTCGAGGATGCGTCGGATGCGTTCGACGCGTGCTCCGATCTCCCGCTCGGCACCCAGATTCTTGGGTTCGTAATAGCGTCGCCCGATGAGCTCATCGGGCAGATACTGCTGCGGCACGATGCCATGGTCGGCATCGTGCGGATACACGTAGCCCTTGCCGTGGCCGAGGCGCTTGGCCCCGGGGTAATGCGCATCGCGCAGATGCGCCGGAACCCGACCGAAAGCGCCCGCGCGCACATCGGCGATGGCGGCGTTTATCCCGTTGTAGGCCGCATTCGACTTCGCCGTCGTGGCGAGGTAGACCGTGGCCTCCGCGAGCGGTATCCGCCCCTCCGGCATGCCGATGAAGGCGACGGCGTCCGCCGCAGCGGTGGCGATGACGAGCCCCTGCGGGTCGGCGAGGCCGATGTCCTCGGACGCCGAGATCACGAGGCGTCGGGCGATGAAGCGGGGGTCCTCCCCCGCTTCGATCATGCGGGCCAGATAGTGGAGCGCAGCATCCGGGTCGGAACCGCGGATCGACTTGATGAACGCACTGATGACGTCGTAGTGCTCGTCCCCCTGGCGGTCGTACCTCAGAAGCGCGCGGTCCACCGCCTGCGCGACGTGCTCGTCGTTGATCCGGGCCGCGGGTTCGGCACCGCCCGTCGAGACCGCTACCGCGGCGGCCGCCTCGAGACCGGTCAGCGCTCGGCGGCCATCGCCCGAGGCCAGCCGAACGAGCGCGGCGCGCGCGCTGTCGTCGATGGATACCGAGCCGTTGAGGCCGCGGGGGTCGTCGACGGCACGGTCGATGAGAAGCGCGATGTCGTCATCGGTCAACGGCTGGAGCGTGAGCAGCAGCGAGCGCGAGAGCAGCGGCGAGATCACGGAGAAGGACGGGTTCTCGGTGGTCGCGGCGATGAGGATGACCCAGCCGTTCTCGACTCCGGGCAGCAGGGCGTCCTGCTGCGCCTTCGTGAAGCGGTGGATCTCATCGAGGAAGAGGATCGTCGTCTGCCCGTAGAGGTCGCGCTGCGTGATCGCCTCCTGCATCACCTCGCGCACGTCCTTCACGCCTGCCGTGATGGCCGAGAGCTCGACGAAGCGGCGCCCCGAGGAACGAGCGATCGCCTGTGCGAGCGTGGTCTTGCCGGTGCCCGGCGGGCCCCAGAGGATGATCGAGACGGCCCCCGGCGATGATGCTTCGGGATCTGCGAGTGCGACGATCGGCGATCCGGCGCGTAGGAGGTGCTGCTGCCCGGCCACCTCATCGAGCGAGGTCGGCCTCATGCGCACGGCGAGAGGCGTCTGGCCCGAGAGCAAGGGTGCGGACGTCATCCCTCCAGGCTAGTCGCCGTGGCGGACATCGCGGCGGGGCGGCACCGGTAGGCTCGCATACGGCACCCTCCGGGTGCGCGAGGAGGATGATCATGGCAGCGCGCCGATCGAAGACCGCACGCACGCAGAACGAGCGTGCCCGCCGCTACGCCGCCCGAACGGCCTGGCACGAGCGCCAGATCAGTCGGCGCGTGCGCGACAACACGCTCGCGGGCATCGTCGCGGGCATCGTCATCCTGGGCGCCATCGCGAGCCAATCCGTTCATGCCGCTGTGACGGCACCGGCGCCGGAGACGACCCCCGCGCCCGGCGTGAGCGACACGCCACTGGAGAACCCGTTCATCGACCTGTTCACGACGGGCGCCTCCGCCGACTAGGCTGAGTGACGTCCTTTCCCCCTCACGCGGACTGACCGCGCAAGGAGCACATCGTGTCTGCCACCGAGCCTTCGAAGCCGACCCCGCCCGTCCCCGCACCCCCGCGCGTGCCCATGCCCCCGAAGACTGCCGCTCCTGCGGCCGCCGCACCGGTGGCACCGGTCTCGCCCGTCGCGGCATCCGACTCCGCCGACTGGGGTCGTGTGACCGAAGACGGCACCGTCGAGGTCCGCGAGGGCGACGAGTACCGCGTCGTCGGGCAGTACCCCGACGGGACGCCGGATGAGGCGCTCGCCTATTACGTCCGCAAGTTCGACGACCTCGCCTTCAAGGTCCACACGCTCGAGCAGCGCCACCAGGCGGGCGGCGCTTCCGCCAGTGACCTCACGAACCAGGCCAAGCACCTGACCTCCGAGGTGACCGGCGCTGCCGCCGTCGGCGACCTCGCTTCGCTGCAGAAGCGCCTCGAAGCCCTCACCGCAGAGCTCGCGGAGGCCAGCGCCGCCGAATCGCGCGAGGCCAAGCGCCTCGTCGATGAGGCGATCGCCGAGCGCACCGTGCTCGTCGAGAAGATCGAGGCCATCGCCGCGCGCGACCTCTCCAAGGTTCAGTGGAAGCAGGTGACCGAGGAGGTCACCGCGCTCTTCGACGCCTGGCAGGCTCAGCAGCAGAGCGGACCGCGTCTGCCCAAGGGCATCTCGCAGCAGCTGTGGAAGCGATTCCGCGATGCACGATCGACGGTCGACAAGGCCCGTCGTGCGTTCTATGCAGAGCTCGACGAGACCCACAAGGCGTCGCGCGATCGCAAGAACAAGCTCATCCAGCGGGCTGAGGCGCTCGCTCCGCAGGGCGTCGACGGCATCCCCGCTTACCGTGCTCTGCTTGACGAGTGGAAGGCTTCCGGACGCGCCGGCCGGAAGGCTGACGACGCGCTCTGGGCCCGCTTCAAGGCCGCCGGCGACGAGCTGTACGCCGCCCGTGCCGAGCAGTCCGCCGCCGAAGAGGCCGAGTCCGCGCCGAAGATCGAGGCTCGCACTGCGCTCCTCGAAGAGGCCAAGGCCGTCGCCGACGAGTCCGACATCAAGCAGGCCCGTGCACTGCTGACGCGAATCCAGCGTCAGTGGGACGAGGTCGGCCGCATCTTCCCGCGTGACAAGGAGCGTGCGCTCGACGACAAGCTGCGCACGATCGAGCAGGCGCTGAAGTCCCGCGAAGAGGTCGACTGGAAGCGCAACAACCCCGAGACCAAGGCCCGCGCCAACGACATGAGCCAGCAGCTCCTCGACGCGATCGAGAAGCTCGAGTCCGAGAAGGCAGCCGCCGAGGCGGCCGGTGACAAGAAGGCCGCTCAGCAGGCCGCCGAGTCGCTCGAGGCGCGTCGCGCCTGGCTCAAGGCCCTCGGAGCCTGACCTTATCCACAGCCGCCCCGGTGAGATCGGGAGGCACGGCACACTAGCAGTGTGAATCCGTGGCTCCTGCACCTCCCCGGGGCGTTGCTGTCCCCGGCCGAACTGAGCGCCGCGCGCTTGGACGGTCTGCTGTTCGAAGTGGGCGATGCCTATATGCCGGCTGATCTGCCCGAGAACGAAGAGGCTCGGGCGCTATCGCTGCGGCCGCTGCTGGTTCCCGGTTATGGGTTGTGCGGTCCGACGGCGGCCTGGGTGCTCGGCGCCGGAGACACCGCTCCCCTGCGCCACCACCTGCAGAGGGTGACGAAGCATCGTCCGCGGGTCGCGGGGTCCGCGTCCGTGGTCCTGCATGAGATGCAGGCTCCCGCAGAGGATCTGATCAGCATCGCCTCCCTGCCGGTGACGAACTCGCTTCGCACGCTCTGCGATCTCGCGCTGTGGGCCGATCGCGATCCGAACTATGAGAAGTGGTTCCGACTCTTCGCCGAGTGCAGCACGGATCTGCTCGAGGGCGCGGTGGAACGGCTGCGCGCCCGAACCCGGATGCCGGGGAAACGGGCCGCCATCGCACGGCTCGAGGAGATCTCCTCGAGCCGTGCGATCAGGACGATGTAACGCGGTAGACGTCGTAGACGGCTTCGATGCGTCGCACGGCGTTGAGCACACGGTCGAGGTGGACGGCATCGCCCATCTCGAAGACGAATCGGCTGATGGCCAGACGCTCGTCGTTGGTGTGAACCGTCGCCGAGAGGATGTTGACATGGTGCTCGCTGAGAACCCGGGTGACATCCGAGAGCAGCCCCGAACGGTCGAGCGCCTCGACCTGGATCTGGACGCGGAATACGCTCTTGGTGGTGGGGGCCCAGGAGACCTCGACGAATCGCTGTTCCTCGCCGCTGAGAGCCTTGACGTTGACGCAATCCGCACGGTGCACGGACACGCCGCTTCCTCGGGTCACGAACCCGACGATCCCGTCTCCGGGAACGGGCGTGCAACATTTGGCGAGCTTGACGAGGATGTCGTCGGCTCCGCGGACGAGGATGCCGGAGTCGCTGCGGCGGGGCTGATGGATGCGAGTGTGTCCCGGTAGATCGATCGCACCGGTGGCCGTGTCATTCGCCGCGATGAGCGCGGTCACTTTCTCGAGCACGGATTGCGTCGAGACGTGGCCTTCGCCGACGGCCGCGTACAGGGCGGAGACGTCCTCATAGTGCAGTTGCTGGGCGACATCCGCGAAGGAGTCCTGGCTCATCAGCCGCTGCAGGGGCAGGTTCTGCCGGCGCATGGCGCGGGCGATGGATTCCTTGCCCTGCTCGATGGCCTCTTCGCGGCGCTCCTTCGTGAACCATCCGCGGATCTTGTTGCGCGCGCGGGTGCTCTTGACGAAGGTCAACCAGTCCTGGCTGGGGCCCGCGTCCGGATTCTTCGAGGTGAAGACCTCGATGACGTCGCCGCTCTTGACCTCCGTGTCGAGCGGGACGAGACGTCCGTTGACCTTCGCGCCCATCGTGCGGTTGCCGATCTCGGTGTGCACGGCGTAGGCGAAATCGACGGGCGTGCCGCCGGCGGGCAGGCCGATGACCCGTCCCTTCGGCGTGAAGACGTAGACCTCTTTCGCGCCGATCTCGAAGCGCAAAGAGTCGAGGAACTCGCTCGGGTCGGCGGTCTCCGCCTGCCAATCGGAGATGTGCGCGAGCCACGTCATGTCGGTGTCGGTCGGACCGCCGGCTGTCTTGCCGCCGTTCATCCGCTCCTTGTACATCCAGTGCGCTGCCACGCCGAACTCGGCCTGCTTGTGCATCTCGTGGGTGCGGATCTGAATCTCGACGGTGCGACCGCTCGGACCGATGACGGTCGTGTGAAGCGACTGGTAGAGGTTGAACTTCGGTGTCGCGATGTAGTCCTTGAAGCGCCCCGGCAGCGGTGTCCATCGAGCATGGATGGCCCCGAGAACCGCGTAGCAATCACGAACCGAGTTCACCAGAACGCGGATGCCGATGAGATCGTAGATGTCATCGAACTCGCGTCCTCGGAGGACCATCTTCTGGTACACGGAGTAGAGCTGCTTGGGGCGCCCGCCGACCTTGCCGCGCAGGCGGAGATCGTGGAGGTCTTCGTTGATCGATTCGATGACCTGCTTGAGGTACTTCTCGCGCTGCGGAGTGCGCTGCGCGATCAGACTGCTGATCTCCGCGTAGATCTTCGGATGCAGGACGGCGAAGGAGAGATCCTCCAGTTCGGACTTGACCGTCTGGATGCCGAGACGATTCGCGAGAGGCGCGTAGATCTCGAGCGTCTCGCGAGCCTTGCGCTCCGCCTTCTCGGGGGGCACGAAGCCCCAGGTGCGTGCATTGTGAAGGCGGTCTGCGAGCTTGATGAGGAGTACGCGGATGTCTTTGGACATCGCGACGATCATCTTGCGGACGGTCTCGGCCTGGGCGCTCTCGCCGTATTTGACCTTGTCGAGCTTGGTGACGCCGTCGACGAGCATCGCGACCTCGTCGCCGAACGTATCGGTGAGCTCGGACAGGGCGTAGCCGGTGTCCTCCACGGTGTCGTGAAGCAGCGCCGCGGCGACGGCACGAGGGCCGAGTCCCATTTCGGCGAGGATCTGCGCGACGGCCAGGGGGTGCGTGATGTACGGCTCGCCGCTCTGACGCTTCTGCCCCTCGTGCTTCTCCTTGGCGACCGCGTAGGCGCGCTCGATGATCGCGAGGTCGCCCTTCGGATGATTAACCCGAACCGTGCGAATCAGATTGTCGAGATCGTTGATCCGGGGCGCGCGGGAGAAGATGCGGGGCACGAGCCTTCTCAAGCTTGATCCCTGCGTCGACGAATTCGCATCCGCCATCACATCACACCTCCGGGTCAGGTCATCTTACGCTTCTGTCCGCCGGCGGGCCGGCGGACAGAAGTTATCAGGTGTCAGTTATCAGGCGTCCGCGGCTGCGCGTTCGCGCAGCTCGAGCACCTTGGCATCGCGTTCGGTGATCTCGAACTCGTTCTCGCGGAACAGCGAGTACAGCGGTGCGGCGACGAACAGGGTCGAGTAGGTCGCGACGAGGATTCCGACGAAGATCGATAGCGAGATGTCGGTCAGGGTGTCGGCGCCGAGCCAGAACGCACCGATGAAGAGGATCGCGCCGACGGGCAGCGCCGCGACGATCGAGGTGTTGATGGAGCGGATCAGCGTCTGGTTCACTGCGAGGTTCACCGATTCACCGAACAGGCGGGAGGAATTCTCACCGTCCTCCGTCGTGTTCTCACGAATCTTGTCGAAGACGACCGTCGTGTCGTACAGCGAGTACGCGAGGATCGTCAGGAATCCGATCACCGCCGCCGGTGAGATCGAGAATCCGGCGAGGGCGTAGACACCGACCGTGATGACGAGCACGTCGAGGAGACCGATGATCGCGGCGGCAGACATCTTCCAGGTGCGGAAGTAGATCGCGAGGATGAGGAAAGTCAGCGCGAGGAAGATCACCAGGCCCCAGAGGGACTGCTTGGTCACGTTCTCGCCCCACGCCGGTCCGATGAAGGATGCCGTGACCTCATCGGGGTCGACGTCGTAGGCTGCTGCGAGCGAACGTGCGACTGCCTGGGTCTCCTCCGAGGACATCTGGGAGGTCTGCACGCGGATGTCGCTGCCGCCGACGACGACGACCTTGGTCGTGGCGTCAGGCACGATCTCCTGCACGGCTTCGGACGCGAGTTCCTGGTCCGTGGAGGAGGGCGCCGTCACGGTGAACTGCGAGCCGCCGGTGAATTCGATGGAGAACTGCACGGGGCGGAAGAACGGCACCAGCACCGCCCCCAGCACCAGCGCGATCGCGATGATGAACCACAGGCGCCGCTTCGCGACGAAGGGGAAGGAGGTCTTTCCCGTGTAGAGGTTGTTGCCGAACTCATTCATGGAGGCCATCAGTGCTCTCCCTCGCTTCCGGCGTCGGTCGTTCTATCGCCCGCGAGGGCTTCGGCACGTTTACGTTCTGCGATCGTTTGGCGGCGCTCGGCCTCGCCACGGGATCGGGACTTCTTCCCGCCGCCGCGTCCGGCTGCCGGTGCGGCCACGGCGCGGTATTGCGTGCGCGCGTGGTAGACGGCTCCGAGCGCATCGGGGTCGAGGCCCGACAGTTTGTGCCCGCCCCCGAAGAACTTCGTGCGGGCGAGGATCTGCATGACCGGGTGGGTGAAGATCACGAAGATGAACACGTCGATGATCGTCGTGAGACCGAGCGTGAAGGCGAAGCCCTTCACTGTTGCATCCGCGAGGATGTACAGCACGACCGCAGCGAGGATGTTGATCGACTTGGAGATGTAGATGGTCCGCTTGGCGCGCCCCCATCCGTCTTCCACCGCGCTGGTGATCGACTTTCCGTCTCGCAGCTCGTCTCGTATTCGCTCGAAGTAGACGATGAACGAGTCGGCGACGAAGCCGATCGAGACGATCAGACCGGCGACACCGGCCAGCGACAGGCGGAAGCCGAGACGCCAGGCGAGGATGCAGACGATGATGTAGGTCAGCACGCCCATCACGGCGATCGAGGCGATGATGACTGCGCCGAGTGCACGGTAGCTGACGAGCGAGTACAGGGCGACGAGCGCCAGGCCGATGAGACCGGCGATCAGACCGATCTGCAGCTGCTGAGTTCCGAGCGTCGCGGAGATGGTCGCCGAGCTCTCGGTCGTGAAGCTCAACGGCAGCGCGCCGTACTTGAGCTGGTCAGCGAGCGTCTGGGCCGTCTCCTGCGTGAACTGCCCGGAGATGCTCGGCTTGCCGTTGAGGATCTGCGCGTTCATCTGCGGGGCAGAGATCACCTTGCCGTCGAGGACGAAGGCGAACTGGTCGCGAGGGCTCAGACCCGACAGCTGGTTCTGGAAGAGCCGCTGACTGATCTCGCCGAAGACCTTCGTGCCGTTCTTGTCGAGCACGAGGTTGACCGTCCACTGACCGTTCTGCTGGTCGCGTCCGCTGGTGGCGTCGTCGATCGCGTCGCCGGTGAGCTCGGTCGGGCCGAGGATGTACTTGATCGAGTTGGTCTCATCGCACGTGATGAGCGGCTGGTCGGCCGGTGCGTTGGACGGATCGTTCTCGGGGGCGGTGCAGTCGTAGGCGAGGAACTCGGCCTGGAGCTTCTCCGTCACCCAGGCGAGATCGCTGCCATCGGTCGGATCGGGCGTGGGAACGGCGTTCGCCGTCGCATCCGGCGTCGGGTACGGCGTCGCGTTGCCGTCTTCGCCGACGAACTGGTTCGCGGGCTGACCGACGTAGATCACCGAGCGGAACTCGAGCTGTGCGCTCGCTTCGATGCGCGCTCGGGTCTCGTCATCCGCGGCACCGGGGATCTGGACGACGATGTTGCGTCCGCCCTCGGTCGTGATGTCAGCCTCGGCGACACCCGACGCGTCCACGCGCTGACGGATGATGGCCGCAGCCTGGTCGAGCTGCTCCTGCGTCGGGTTCGCACCATCCTCCGTGACTGCACTGAGCACGATCTGCGTCCCGCCCTGCAGGTCGAGGGCGAGCTCAGGTGTCCAGGAGCTCTTCTTGAACCCGTAGACGCCGAGAGCGTTGATGCCGAACAGAAACGCTGTCACGATGACGAGTCCGATGAGGACCTTCCAGGCGTGACGGACTGGAGAGGAAGAAGCCACGTACGTTCAGCTTTCTACGATGATGCGCGAACGGGAGAGGAGAGGTTTACTTGTCGTCGGCGTTGCGCTCGAGTCGTGCCTGGGTCTCTTCCGGGGTTTCGACGATGACTTCGGGCATGTCCGACAGGGAGGTGCTCTCGGACTCATCGGCGCTGTCGACCTCGACATCATCCGAGACGGCCTCGTCCTCGACGATGCGGAGGATTGCCTGGCTGTGCACCTCGATGACCGTTCCGGGAGCGATCTCGATGTGCGCAGGGCGGTCGAGGTTCTCGGCGTCGTATTCGACGATCGTGCCGTAGATGCCGCCCTGCAGCAGGACCTTTGCACCGGGCACGGACTTCGTGGCCTTCTCCTCCTGCTCGGCCTTCAGCTGCTTCTGACGCTTGCGCGTGTTGACGAACATGAAGACCAGCAGAACGGCGAGGAGGCCGAAGAGAACGAATTCCATGGGCATGGCGGAGAGCCTTTCGGTATGCACGCCGACAGCGCCAGCGCAATGGGGATTCAGGTGAAGTCTTCAGCGATTATAGGTCATCTGCCGATGCGGCAGCCTCGGGGTGACGCAGCCCGAGGTGCGTGTACGCCTCGGGCATCGCGACGCGCCCGCGGGGCGTGCGGCCGAGGAAACCGATGCGGACGAGGTAGGGCTCGACGACGCTCTCGACGGTCTCTGCTTCCTCCCCGACGGCGACCGCGAGGGTGCTGAGCCCGACCGGTCCGCCGCGGAAGCGACGTACCAGGGTGTCGAGCACAGCGCGGTCGAGTCGGTCGAGGCCGATCGGATCCACATCGTAGAGCTCGAGTGCAGCGTTCACCTCGGAGACGGAGGTCGTTCCTCGTTCTCCGTGCACGAGCGCGTAGTCGCGGACGCGGCGCAGCAGACGGTTGGCGATTCGCGGGGTTCCGCGGGAGCGGCGGGCGATCTCGCTGAGAGCATCCGTCGGGAGCGTCACACCGAGCACGCCGGCAGAGCGGGAGATCACGTGCTCCAGGTCGCTGTCCTCGTAGAACTCGAGGTGACCGGTGAAGCCGAACCGATCGCGCAGCGGGTTCGGCAGCAGACCGGATCTCGTTGTGGCTCCGACGAGAGTGAACGGGGCGAGATCCAGAGGGATGCTGGTTGCGCCGGCGCCCTTGCCGACCATGATGTCGATGCGGAAGTCCTCCATCGCGAGATAGAGCATCTCCTCCGCGGAGCGCGCCATCCGATGGATCTCGTCGATGAAGAGAACGTCGCCCGGGAGCAGGCTCGACAGAAGGGCTGCGAGATCACCCGCATGCTGGATGGCCGGGCCGCTGGACAGGCGAAGTGGGCGCTCGCTCTCATGCGCGACGATCATCGCGAGCGTCGTCTTGCCGAGTCCGGGAGGGCCAGCGAGGAGAATGTGGTCGGGCGGACGATTCTGGATGCGCGCCGCGTCGAGAAGCAGCTGCAGCTGGCCGCGCACCTTCGGCTGGCCGACGAATTCACCGAGGCTACTCGGGCGCAGGGCTCCTTCGATGGCGAGTTCTGCCTCATCGATGGGTTCGGAGGCATCGCGCAGCTCATCCACGGGCGGAACCACCCTTCGCGGGACCGAGGGATGCGAGGGTCTGGCGCAGCAGAACCGGCACCGAGGCGCGGTCCTCGTCGTTTGCGACCTCGATCGTCTGCTCGGCGGCCTCGGCCGCGACCTTCTCGGACCACCCGAGCCCGATGAGAGCAGCGGTCAGTTGGGTGATGACCATGTCGGCTCCGGAAGCCGGGCGCCCGCTGCCGGGAGTCGGCTCCGGCAGCTTGCCCGCCAACTGTACGACGATGAGCTTCGCGGTCTTCGGACCGATTCCGGAGACGCGGCGGAACGGCGCATCGTCGTCATCCGTCACGGCGGCGGCGATCTGATCGACGGTGAGATGACCGAGAACGCCGAGGGCGGACTTCGGGCCGACTCCCGTGACGCTGAGCAGAATCGTGAAGACCTCGAGCTCTGCGGCATCCGTGAATCCGTACAGCGTCATCGCATCTTCGCGCACGATCAGGCTCGTGTGCAGACGCAGCTCGCCGTCGACGGGCGCCGTGCGGGCGACATCCGCGGGCACGAAGACGAAGAATCCGACGCCGCCGACCTCGATGACGACGTGATCGGCGCCGGAGGACAGCACGGTGCCGCGCAGGGAGGAGATCATGCTCTCATCCTATGCGCGTCATCGTACGTATGTTCGAGCGACACGCTCCGCGTCTGCCCAGGCCCGCTGCGCCGGAGTCAGAGCATTCGTGCCGTCCGGTGCTGCCGCACCGCGACGCCAGGCATGGCACAGTGCTATCGCGAGTGCATCGGCGGCGTCGGCCGGCTGCGGAGGGGCGTCCAGGCGCAGGATGCGGGCGATCATGGCCTGCACCTGCTTCTTGTCCGCCGACCCGTATCCGGTGACCGCAGCCTTGACCTCGCTCGGTGTGTGCGTCGCGGCCGGGAGCCGCGCTTCGGCCGCGATCAGCAGGGCGACACCGCTGGCTTGGGCGGTGCCCATGACCGTGCTCGTGTTGTGCTGAGCGAAGACGCGCTCGACGGCGACAGCATCGGGCCGGTGCTCCGCGAGAACGGCCCGGATGCCCGCGGCGACCCCTGCGAGACGTTCGCCGATCGGGGCGTCGACGGGTGTGCGAACCACACCGACATGAACGAGCGTTCCGCGCCGGGCGCGATCGACGTCGACGATCCCGATGCCGCATCGGGTCAGGCCCGGATCGATGCCGAGCACGCGCAGAGAAGAAGCCGCCACTCCCCCAGGCTATGCGCCCGGCGGAGCGGCGGCTTCGACGACACTCGGTGCGCGCGTGCTTACTCGTCTTCCTCGAGCTCGGCCTGCACCTCGGGAGTGAGGTCGAAGTTGCTGAAGACGTTCTGCACGTCCTCGCTGTCTTCCAGCGCGTCGATGAGGCGGAAGATCTTGCGCGCCGTGTCGGCGTCGATCTCGACCTTGAGGTTCGGGACGAACTCGATGTCGGCCGAGTCGTACTCGATGCCGGCATCGACGAGAGCCGAACGGACCGGAACCAGGTCGGTGGCCTCGGTGATCACCTGGAAGCCCTCGCCGTGCGCCTCGATCTCTTCTGCGCCAGCCTCGAGCGCCGCCATCATGACGTCGTCCTCGGTCGTGCCCTCGCCGCCCACGACGACGACGCCCTTGCGGCTGAAGTTGTAGGCGACGCTGCCCGGATCGGCAAGCGTCCCGCCGTTGCGGCTGAGGGCGGTGCGCACCTCGGCCGCCGCACGGTTCTTGTTGTCGGTCAGACACTCGATCATGAGTGCGACACCGTTGGGGCCGTAGCCTTCGTACATGATCGAGGTGTACTCGACAGCTTCGCCGCCGATTCCCGCACCGCGCTTGATCGCGCGGTCGATGTTGTCCTTGGGGACGGAGGTCTTCTTAGCCTTGAGGACGGCGTCGTAAAGCGTCGGGTTGCCGGCCAGATCAGCGCCGCCGAGCTTCGCTGCGACCTCGATGTTCTTGATGAGCTTCGCCCACGACTTGGCACGGCGCGAGTCGATGACGGCCTTCTTGTGCTTCGTCGTGGCCCATTTGGAATGCCCTGCCATGTCTGTCTCCCGATCGTCTCGCGCTTTTTGCGCGGTTCAGTCTACGCGCATCGCTGCGTCGTCCAGTCTAGGAGATTGCGGTGACGCCGTTGGTCTACGGGGTTCGGAGCGCCCGATCATCCCTCCAGGCTGGTGCGGCCCGACCGGGCGCGCGCCGCATCCACGATGGCGTTCGCCGGCAGTCGCACCGGGGCGTCCGTCACAGCATCCGGATTCCACGTGTCCCATCCCTCGTCGAGCGGCCACGCGCCTGAGGCGATGACCTCCCGCGTCGCGTGATCGGCCAGGGTGCGCACGGCCTCCGCCTGCGCGGAGGTGAACCGTCCCTGGTCGACCGCTGCCGCGAGCTCGTCGGCGTCCTTCAGCCAGACGTCCTCGCTTCCGGGGTGCTCCGCCTCGATCCACAGGTCCAGCACGAGATCTCGTGAGTAGATGCTGGGTGACGTGCCCCCGATTCGCCGGTGCGGCAGTTCGAGATTCACATACACCCCGGCGGGCGTCCCATCGGGCGCCCGGAAGAACCAGATCGACCAGGGCTTGCCCGTCGGCGCGACGCGCAGGACGCCCTGCCCCCTCCAGGTGGTCTCGCGCATCACCCACGGGATGCTGAATCGCTCGTGGACCGGGACGTCCCGTGTGCGGCGACCATCGGCGGGCGCGGACTCCAAGCGCTCGGATCCCGCCGGGATCCAGATCACCAGGCCGCGCTCATCGTCTCTGACCACGCGGACGGCCTCGACATGTCGCGAGTACTGCCACAGGATCGTCTCGCCCGGTGTGAACCGCGGGGCGAACGGGGCGCCGGAGGGCACGACGTCCCGCGATCCGGAGATGGGACGCCCCTCCTCGCCGGCGTTCTGCTCGAGCAGGGCGATCGCCTCGTCGACCGAGACGCTCTCGGAGGAGATCCGCGCCCATCCGTCCCCGCGTCTCCCGATGAGCTCCATGGTCCCACCGCTTGCGCTGACGTCCCGGGTTCCGATCGGCGATCTCATCCCGCCACGCTATCGGCTCCGCGCTCGGTACTGCGCCGCGTCGGTGATCAATCGTTCGTGGAAGCGATGTTCGCCGGAGATTTCCGGGTGGAAAGCCAGCCCGACGATGCTCCCCTGCACGACGGCGACCGCGCGCCCGTCGTCGAGCATCGCGATGGTGCCGGCGCGAGGCCCGACCGACTCGATCACCGGACCGCGGATGAATGCCGCGTCGACCGGGCGTTCATCGAATCCCGCGACATCCAGCGCCGCCTCGAAAGACTCTGCCTGTCGACCAAAGGCATTCCTGCGGACGACCACGTCGAGCCCGCCGATAGTCTCCTGACCGTCGACGCCGTCTGCGACGGCATCCGCCAGCATGATGAGGCCCGCGCATGTGCCGAGCACCGGCATCCCGTCCGCGATCGCGGCGCGGATCGGATGCTGCATCCCGAACTGCCGGGACAGCTTGTCGATGACCGTCGATTCACCGCCCGGGATGACGAGCCCATCCACCTGCACGAGATCTTCGGGGCGGCGGACCCGGATCGTCTCGGCGCCGAGGGCCGACAGCATCCGCTCGTGCTCGCGGACGTCCCCCTGGAGCGCGAGCACGCCGATCATCGTCATGCGTTCCGCTCCGCGGAGGTTGTTGCACGCTGCGGAGGCTTCGGGTCGGAAAGTCCGCCACGTGCAACATCGTCCGCCGTGCGCAACGCCGGCCGCGCCGCGATCACCGCCGGGACTGCGCCCGGCCCGCGCATCGGATGCTTGGCGCAGCGGGGCGACGCCACGGCGCGCATCCCCGGTCCGCCGCAGACCTCGCAGAGGGATGCCGTGCGCTCCTGCGCCTCATGGGCCAACCGGCGCGCCCGCGCGCTCACGACGGGGAACTCGGCCAGGTACCGCAGGCGCCCGGCCTTCTGCCACACGCCGTGGTTGATCTCGTAGTCGCCGACGAGGGCGACGAGCTCGCGGTGCAGGGCGTTCACCACCGGCATCCACCCCACCGGCAGGCGCCACGAGGCATCCGGGGCGAGTGGGATGCGCGCGTCCGCCGTCGCTTGGTCGTCACGGTTCGCGTTGCACACGGCGGAAACTGTTGCAGACAGCGGAGGTCGCGTGCAAAAAAGTCCGCCAGGCGCAACAACGTCCGCTGTGCGCAACGCCGCGGGAGTGCGTCGCGCGATACGGATGCCGTCACCACCCGCGTTCGGACAGGCGATGCGGAGCAGGCAGGTCGGAGACGTTGATGCCGACCATCGCCTCGCCCAGACCGCGCGACACCTCGGCGATCACGGCAGGATCGTCGAAGAACGTCGTCGCCTTCACGATCGCGGCCGCGCGGGCGGCGGGGTCACCGGATTTGAAGATGCCGGATCCGACGAAGACTCCGTCTGCTCCGAGCTGCATCATCATGGCGGCATCCGCCGGCGTCGCGACACCGCCGGCGACGAACAGCACGACCGGCAACTCCCCCGTCTCGGCGATCTCGGCGACGAGGTCGTACGGTGCCTGCAGCTCCTTGGCGGCGACGTACAGCTCGTCCTTCGACAGCGCGCCGAGCGCGGCGATGTCACCGCGGATCTTCCGGATGTGCTTCATCGCCTCGGAGACGTCGCCGGTGCCGGCCTCTCCCTTGGACCGGATCATCGCCGCACCCTCGTTGATGCGCCGCAGCGCCTCGCCGAGGTTCGTCGCACCGCATACGAACGGCACCGTGAATCCGTGCTTGTCGATGTGATTGACGTAGTCGGCCGGCGAGAGCACCTCGGACTCGTCGATGTAGTCGACGCCGAGCTCCTGCAGAACCTGGGCCTCGACGAAGTGGCCGATGCGCGCCTTCGCCATGACGGGAATCGAGACCGAGGAGATGATGGCGTCGATCATGTCGGGATCGCTCATGCGCGAGACGCCGCCCTGTGCACGGATATCGGCGGGGACGCGTTCGAGGGCCATGACGGCGACGGCTCCGGCTTCCTCGGCGATCTTCGCCTGTTCGGCGGTGACGACATCCATGATGACGCCGCCCTTGAGCATCTCGGCGAGACCGCGCTTGACCCGCGGTGAACCGGTGACGGAGGGGACTTCAGAAACCATGAGCGAACCTTTCGAGCATCCAGAACTTCATTTGACCTAGGCCAGAACATAGCACTGTCCCGGACAGGTCTAGAATCTGTTTCGAGAGGTGACATGAACGACGACATCACAGGCGAGACGGCATCGGAGATCGCCGCGAGCGTCCGCGCACTGCATGAGCGCGGGGTGCTCGTGCCGGGAGCGACGCTGCCGCCCGTGCGTGAACTCGCCGCCTCGCTCGGCGTGAACCGCAACACAGCCGTCGCCGCGTACCGCCAGCTCTCCCAAGCGGGAATCGTCGTCAGCCGGGGTCGCGCCGGAACGACGATCGCCGAGCAATCGCCGGTAGCGCAGGAGGGCTACACGCCCGACACCGTGCTACGCGACGTCGGCACCGGAAACCCCGATCCGCGGCGCATCCCGGACCCGTCCCGCGCCCTCGCCGGTGTCGTCGGGCGTCCGGTGCTCTACGGCGAACCCGTCATCGATCCCGGCCTCGAAGCGTGGGCACGGTCATGGGTGTCCCCCGACCTCGCGGCCGATGACTTCCGCATCACCGTCACCAGCGGCGCGGTCGACGCCGTCGAGCGCCTGCTCGCCCAAGCTCTCATGCGCGACGACGCGGTAGCACTCGAGGACCCCTGCTTCCTCGGCAGCATCCACACCGTGCGCCTCGGCGGATACCGACCGGTTCCCGTGCCCGTGGATGACGAGGGCATGACCGTCGCAGGGCTCCGTGCCGCACTCGACGCCGGCGTTCGCGCGATCATCTGCACGCCGCGCGCCCAGAACCCGACCGGTGTCGCGCTGTCCCCCGCTCGAGCGGCGGAACTACGGGCCCTCCTCATCGAGCACCCGTATGTGCTCATCATCGAGGACGACCACTTCTCCCTGCTCTCCGCGAAACCGTACGAGAGCATCATCGGTCCGGGGCACCGCCGCTATGCGCTCCTGCGATCGGTGTCGAAGTTCCTCGGGCCCGACATGTGCCTGGCGATCGCCGCGACCGACCCGGAGACCGCCGACCGCCTCGGCATGCGCCTGAGCCCCGGCACGACCTGGGTCAGCCACCTGCTTCAGCGTCTCGCCCTCGGCCTTCTCGAAGACCCCGCGGCGCAGACCGAGATCGCCGCCGCGGGTGCTCACTACGCGGCACGCAACGCGGCATTCGCCGATATGCTCCGCGAGCGGGGCATCGCGGTGGCGGGCTCCGAGGGCATGAGCCTGTGGGTCGAGTTGCCGGTCGAGGCGCGCATCGCTTCGGAGCACCTCATGCGTCGCGGTTGGCTCGTGCGCACCGGCGATGGTTTCTCGCTGACGGCGGGCGAGCGCCCCTCCAACCATGTGCGCCTCACGGTGCACGACCTCTCCGGCGATGACGCCGAGCAGTTGGCCTCCGATATCGCGGCGGCCGTCCGATGATGCGCACGATGATGCGCCCGAGCAGTGAGAAGAGCACCGCATGAAGATTCTGTCGATCCAGTCCGCCGTCGCCTACGGCCACGTCGGCAATTCCGCCGCGGTGTTCCCCCTGCAGCGGATCGGCGTCGACGTCCTGCCGGTGAACACGGTGAACTTCTCGAACCACACCGGCTACGGGTCGTGGGGTGGTCCTCTCATCGCCCCGGATGATGTGCGCGCGGTGATCTCCGGCGTCGAGGACCGTGGGGTGTTCGGGCAGATCGACGCCATTCTCTCGGGGTATCAGGGCGGTGAGGGCATCGGCGAGGTGATCATCGACGCTGTCAGTCGGGTGAAGGCGGCGAATCCCGATGCGCTGTACACATGCGACCCGGTGATGGGCAATGCGAAATCCGGATGCTTCGTGGCCCCGGCCATCCCGGAGCTGCTGCGTGAACGCGTCGTCCCCGTCGCCGACATCATCACGCCGAACCAGTTCGAACTCGGTTTCTTGACGGAAACCTCCCCCGATTCCCTGGAATCGACGCTTGCCTCTGTGGATGCCGCATTCGCGATGGGGCCGCGGATCGCACTCGTGACGAGCGTCGAACGCCCGGATCGTGACGAAGGAACGATCGAGATGCTCGCCGTGGATCAGGCGGGAGCCTGGCTGGTCACGACTCCGTACCTGCCGTTCAAGGCAAACGGCTCGGGCGACGTCACCGCGGCGCTGTTCACCGCCCACTATGTCGCGACGGGGAGCGCGAAGGATGCTCTGGAGCGCACAGCATCCAGCGTCTTCGACCTGCTGAAGCTCACCCTCGAATCCGGGGAGCGCGAGCTCCAGCTCATCGAGGCGCAGGAGTTCTACGCGAACCCCCGTCTGCAGTTCACCGCACGTCAGGTGCGCTGAGCGGACGTCAGAGCGTCGTGGCGTCCGCCGGCCAGGCGTTCGCCACGGCCTCGCGCACTTCGCCGAGCAACTGCGGCAGGGCCTTCGTCTTGGCGATGATCGGGAAGAAGTTCGCGTCCGAACGCCAGCGGGGCACGATGTGCTGGTGCAGGTGCGCGTCCACACCCGCACCGGCGACCGCGCCCTGGTTCATGCCGAGGTTGAACCCGTCGCAGTTCGAGACCTCGCGGAGCACCCGCATGCCGATCTGCGTGAGCTCGCCGATCTCGGCGACCTCCTCGGGCGTGGCCTGATCGTAGGTCGCGATGTGCCGGTACGGGCACACCAGCAGGTGGCCAGAGTTGTACGGGAAGAGGTTCAGTAGAACATAGGCGGTGCGTCCGCGCGCGACGACGAGGCGCTGCTCATCGGGGTGCTTCGGCGCCTCGCAGAACGGGCACTCCTCATGGTGCGGTTCGGGTCCCGCCTGGATGTACGCCATCCGGTGCGGGGTCCACAGCCGCTGGAACTCGTCGGGGACGCCGGCGAGATGCGCGGCATCCTCGGGCGCCCCCGACCAGGTCATACGAGGTCCTCGGCCTTGAGCACGAGGGCGTGGGAAGCGATCGCCTGACGGATGCGGGCGATCGCATCCGCGACCGGCACGCCGTTCTCCTGCGTGCCATCGCGGAAGCGGAACGACACGGTACCCGCTTCCTTGTCCTGCTCGCCGGCGATGAGGATCAGCGGCACCTTGTGCGTGGTGTGGTTGCGGATCTTCTTCTGCATGCGGTCGTCGGAGTGATCGACCTCTGCGCGAACGTCGTTCTGGCGCAGCTTGGCGATGATGCCGTCGAGGTACTCGCCGTACTGCTCGGCGACGGGAACGCCCACCACCTGAACGGGGGCGAGCCACACCGGGAAGTCACCGGCGTAGTGCTCGAGCAGGATCGCGAAGAAGCGCTCGACCGAGCCGAGCAGAGCACGGTGGATCATCACCGGACGGTGCTTCTGCCCGTCGGGACCGGTGTACTCGAGCTCGAAGCGCTCGGGCTGGTTGAAGTCGAGCTGGATAGTCGACATCTGCCAGGTTCGGCCGATCGCGTCGCGCGCCTGCACCGAGATCTTCGGACCGTAGAAGGCCGCGCCGCCGGGATCGGCGACGAGTTCGAGACCGGATGACACGGCCACCTCGCGCAGCGTGTCGATCGCGGTGGACCACTGCTCGGGCTCGCCGAGGAACTTGGGGTTGCCCTCTTCGTTCGTGGACAGCTCGAGGTAGAAGTCGTTCAGGCCATAGTCGCGCAGCAGGTCCAGAACCAGGTTGAGGTTCGTCTCGAGCTCCTGCTTGACCTGGTCCTGGGCGACGTAGATGTGGGCATCGTCCTGGGTCAGGCCGCGCACACGGGTGAGGCCCTGCAGCGTGCCGCTCTTCTCGTAGCGGTAAACGGTCCCGAACTCCGCCAGACGCAGCGGGAGCTCACGGTAGGAGCGGCCGCGCGAGCGGAAGATGAGGTTGTGGAACGGGCAGTTCATGGGCTTCAGGTAGTAGTCCTGGCCCTGCTTGGTGATGTTGCCGTCTTCGTCGGTGACCTCGTCGAGGTGCATCGGGGGGAACATGCCGTCGGAGTACGTCTGCAGGTGCCCCGACGTCATGAAGAGATCCTTCTTCGTGATATGCGGCGAGTTGACGACGTCGTACCCGTTGCGCAGCAGGTGCCGGCGCAGATTTTCCTCGATCTCGTAGCGGATGATGCCGCCCTTCGGGTGGAACACCGCCAGTCCCGAACCGATCTCATCGGGGAACGAGAAGAGGTCCATCTCGACGCCGAGCTTGCGGTGGTCGCGGCGCTCGGCCTCGGCGATGCGCTCCTTGTACGCCTTCAGCTCGTCCTTCGAGGGCCACGCCGTGCCGTAGATCCGCTGCAGCTGGGGGTTCTTCTCGCTGCCGCGCCAGTAGGCGGCGGCCATGCGCGTGAGGTCCCAGCCGTTGCCGATCATGCGGGTGCTGGGCAGGTGCGGTCCGCGGCAGAGGTCCTTCCAGACGACTTCGCCGTCCTTGGAGACGTTGTCGTAGATCGTCAGCTCGCCGGCACCGACCTCGACGGATGCTCCTTCTGCGGCATCCGCGCCGGACCCGGGTCCGCCGGCGAGCTCGATGAGCTCGAGTTTGAAGGGCTCGTTCGCCATCTCGGCACGGGCTTCTTCTTCGGTGACGACGCGCCTCGTGAAGCGCTGGCCCTCGCGGATGATGCGCTGCATCTCCTTGTTGATGGCCTTGAGATCTTCGGGCGTGAACGGGGTGTCGACGCCGAAGTCGTAGTAGAACCCATCAGTGACGGGCGGGCCGATACCGAGGTTCGCCTGCGGGTTGATGCGCTGCACGGCCTGCGCGAGGACGTGGGCGGCGGAGTGGCGAAGAATGGAGAGGCCGTCTTCGCTGTCGATCGTGACCGGCTCGACAGTCTCGGATCCCGTCAGGGGTGCTGCGAGATCCTTCAGCTCGCCGTCGACGCGCATGGCGACGACGGATCGGTCGGTGAACAGGGCGAAGCCGTCTTTCGGCTGGGCGTTTTCAGGCACAGATCACTCCACTAGGTCTGGGTTCCAGATTACTCGCCTGTGCGGGCGTCCACCGACAACGTCATCTGTGCGCGGAGACGAAGTCCTCACTGGCCCGGATGATGCGCCGCACCGACATCGCCGCGGCGTACGCGTGACCGATCGCATCGCCGGGCGATGACGATGCGTTCATCGTCGTCATCGCGTGCTGCAGGGCTCTTTCCGCAACGCCGAGTTTGCCCGCCGCGCGCTCGTCATCGGCGGGCGCCCCGACGAGGGCGCTGGCGGCGCGCACGGACGCGGAGAGGGCCTCCCGCACGTCTGCTGTCGGAACTCGGTCCTCCTCGATCGCCGAAAGCATTCCGTCGGAGAGATCTGAGACGGCGCGGGTCGTAGCATCGAGCGCATGCATCCGAGAGCCGACCATGTCGCGCTCCGCGCGGCGGCGTCGTGCACGGGGATTCCCCCGGCTGCTGTCCTCGGCCTCCTTGACGTTGATGGCCACCTCATCACGACGCCACGGCAAGCGCCTGGTCGCGTTGCGGAGTGCCTCGGCATCCGGTGGGGTGCGGTTGATGGCATCCGCGACCTCGTCCAGCGCTGTGGAGACCTCATCGCGCAATGCGGACAGTCGCAGATCGGCTCGACGAATGTGCAGCGGAGGAATAATCAGAAGGTTGACGGCGACCCCGATCACGATTCCGAACGCGGTGGTCACCAGATACGACAACGAGAATTCATCCGCGTTCGCCCCGCCCAGCAGCAGCACGAAGACCCCTGCGATCGGGACCCACTCCTGCCCGGCACCGAGCGCCGGGATGCCGCCGAGGAGGATTCCCGCGGCGATGACCAGGGCGATGGCGATGATCGCCGGAAGGCCGCTGAACACCAACCCGAGGGCTCCCAGCCCCAGCGCGACTCCTGTTCCGAGGCCGACCAGGGTCTGGGCGCCGGCCCGTGCCGATGCAGCGACCGTGGCGTGCATGCTGATGATCACACCCAGCGGGGCGTAATAGGAGTACTCGTCCTGCGCGAGCGGGATGAGCGGGGCGGTGTACCAGGCCAGGGCTGCTGCTGCCGCGGCCTTGGCTGCGAGGATCAGCCGATCTGCGCGCGCGATCTCTCTGCCACCGTGCAGGAGAGGCAACCGCCCCGTCAGGGCAGATCCTCGATGTCCACAGCCGACGGGCGATTCTCGCCGTCGTCTTCAGGGGAATCGTCGTCGGGCTCGTTGCCAACCTGTTGACTCTTCTGTGACGTTCATGTCGGGGTCCGTCCCGACGACGGTTGGGCGGCCCTCCTCCGGGCGGTCGGATCGAGCGGCGGCGGTCATCATCGACCTCTCTTTCAATGATGGGGAAGCACACATGTTCGTCGACGAAGAAGGATGGGTCACACCCATTGACAAAACGACAGAACCCCCGGCATTAGCCGGGGGTTCTGGATGTGTGCGCGATACTGGGATCGAACCAGTGACCTCTTCCGTGTCAGGGAAGCGCGCTACCGCTGCGCCAATCGCGCCCAATGGGCTGTTCAGTTTTTCGAGAGCGGATGACGAGATTCGAACTCGCGACCCTCACCTTGGCAAGGTGATGCGCTACCACTGCGCTACATCCGCATGCGTCCCAGGGGGACTTTCTTACTTTAGCCGATCTTGTCGAGACAAGAAAACCTCTGGCGAACAGAGGTTCTCGGCTGTGCGCGATACTGGGATCGAACCAGTGACCTCTTCCGTGTCAGGGAAGCGCGCTACCGCTGCGCCAATCGCGCCCGTTGGGCTATTCAGTTGTGGGCGAGGTGGCGACGGGATTCGAACCCGTGTAAACGGCTTTGCAGGCCGGTGCCTAGCCTCTCGGCCACGCCACCGCGAGGTGGAAGTTCGACTCCACATGCTGAAACCCCCTGCACGGGGGCTCCTGCACTCGAGCGGATGACGAGATTCGAACTCGCGACCCTCACCTTGGCAAGGTGATGCGCTACCACTGCGCTACATCCGCGTTATTCCCTGCTTGCCTTCCGGCTCGCTGGGCACTTATGAAACATTAGCCCACGATCCCCCGTCTGCAAAACCCGGGACTGATCTCGCGCGTGTCCTCCGAAATGGTCAGCAGCACCCGAAAGCGTCCGGTAATATCGTTACTCGAACCCCGGTTCCCGGGGCGATTGGCGCAGTTGGTAGCGCGCTTCCTTCACACGGAAGAGGTCATCGGTTCGAGTCCGGTATCGCCCACCACATGGAGAGGCCTTCTGTCGCTTGGCAGGAGGCCTCTTCGCTGCCGTCATAGCGCCGCCTCGCTCTCATCGTCGCGCACCCCCGGCGCACCCCCGCTGCCGTTCAGCAGCGCTAGCCCAGCGGCGTCGGCCTGGTCACCGAGCCAGTGAGAGTATCTAGCTGTCATCTGTATCGAGGCATGCCCGCACCACTTGCTCACGGTCGTCAAGTCCACATTCCGCGCCAAACACAGCGTTACGTACGTATGGCGCAGATCGTGTACGCGGCGACCGTTAGACGCCTCCCCGTAGCCCGACGAACGCAAGAACTGCGAACGCCACAGTTGCCCGCCACGCTCCCCCGTGAGAAGGAGATCATCCGGGCGTTTCAGGCGCATAAGTTCCCGCACGATCAGCCAAGCAGGTTCAGGTAGAGGCACACGCCTCGCTCTGCGCCCTTTCGTGCTCTTGACAGGCTCGCCCTCAGACCGGCTCCGCGCGACCCGCAGCGACGGCGTAGGCAATTCAGACACGTCTTTCACGCGGAGTTCGCGGGCTTCCCCCCCAGCGGACGCCCGTCCAGGCCAACACCGTGACCAGATCGGCGCAATGCGCGCAGCGAGCGTAAACCTTATCTACCACCGCCGACAGATCGGCCTCAGACAGCGGGCGCATCTCAGAAGGTGGCCCGAGTAGAGCAGGCAATCGCGATGGTGTCACGGCGTTCTGTGCCGCGCGCCCCTCAGCGATGCACCACGCGAAGAACGCCGACAACGAACCGCGATACCGCTTCATCGAACCGTCCGACTGCCCATGTTGACGCAGGTAGATGTACCACCGTTCGACGTCAACCGGTAGCACCGAAGCGACGGCGCGAGCACCGAGCGACGGTGACATGAGCCGGATCAACTGTCCGTCCGTCGCCGCCGCTTGGGGCGTCACCGTGGCGCGACGATGCTCCAGCCAGGTCAAGTCCCGAGTAGTGGTGTAGCGCTGTCCTTCGGTGTTGATGGTTAGGCGCTGAGTTCGAGGACGGGCTGTTC
>NZ_JBSJZH010000012.1:0-72471 GCF_054798215.1 Microbacterium sp. GXF6406
CATCAACCAGCGCTACCTGAAAACCTCGATCGTGATCACCACGAACCGGCCCGTTGGAGCCTGGGGCGAGATCCTCGGCGACACCACCGTCGCCGCAGCCATGCTCGACCGGCTCCTGCACCGATCCGTCGTCATCACCCTCGACGGAGCCTCCTACCGACTCCGCCACCACGCCACCGCCGCAGACGAACTCCGCCGCGCCACAACCGGCACGAACCTGCGCTAACCTGACCACGCGACCTGAGGAATTCCGATGAGCAACTCTGGGGAATTTCGATGAGCGCCATCAACGAAGGGCGGATGTTCTGCCTCGATCGCTCGCAGTACCGAAATGACTACCGCTCAGATCCCATGGTCCTGGCTTGTCGTCCAGGTGATCGAGCACTCAACATCGCCGATGTCTCGCCAGGGTATGCCCGCGGATGCTTCTCCCCTGTGGACGTCCCCGCCTCAGACGGTCAAACTCGCCGGCATCTGCCGTGTATATCCCCTTCTCCCACACACCTGCATACGGGCCTGTGCTGCACAAGGGTGCACTCTGCTTCGACCCCGCAAAGACCCGCCGTGAACCGCACCGCCACAACGCAGAACGCCCCGGACAATCTTGTCCGGGGCGTTCTTGATGCGAGAGTCAGCGGGCGAAGTTGCCGCGGTAGAACTCGTAGACCCAGCCGACGATCGCGATGACGAAGATCGCGAGCCCGATCGGCAGGAGGAAGGTTCCCACCGCCATGCCGACGAGGAACACACCTGCAGATGCTGCGAGGACCATGGGCCACCAGGACCACGGGGCGAACTCGCCGACCTCGGGGTCACCGTCGTCGATGTCCGACGTCAGGATGTCCTCGGGCAGCTCGCCGCCCTGTGACTTGTGTACGCGCTGGAGGTACACAGCGACCATCGCGCCCATGACTGCTCCGAAAAGCAGCGCGACCGTACCGACCCACTCGACACGCGCAGCGCCGACGAGCTCGGGGTAGGCGAGGACGTGCCAGACCGTGTAGACGGCGGCGACGATCAGGAAGAAGACCGCGAGGATCCACCAGATGACGACGTTTGAACGCATGGCTTACTTGGCCTCTCCGCTAGCACCGGCCAGAGCCGGTTCCGGTGCGGCGACGGGGTGCTCCGCAGCCTCGGGGTGGTTCAGGTCGAACGCAGGACGCTCGCTGCGGATGCGCGGGATCGACGTGAAGTTGTGTCGCGGCGGCGGGCAGCTGGTCGCCCACTCGAGCGAACCGCCGTAGCCCCACGGGTCGTTGACCATGACCTTGGGCGCCTTGCGGGCAGTGATCCAGACGTTCAGGAAGAACGGGATCATGGAGGCGCCGAGGATGATCGATCCGATGGTGGAGATCTGGTTGCCCCACGTCCAGCCGTCAGCAGCCGAGTAATCGGCATAACGGCGGACCATGCCATCGACGCCCAGCCAGTGCTGGATGAGGAACGTCATGTGGAAGCCGATGAACAGCATCCAGAAGTGGACGTAGCCGAGACGCTCGTTGAGCATGCGTCCGGTCCACTTCGGCCACCAGAAGTAGAAGCCGGCGAACATCGCGAAGACGACAGTGCCGAAGACGACGTAGTGGAAGTGGGCGACCACGAAGTACGAGTCGCTGATGTGGAAGTCGAGCGGAGGCGCGGCCAGGATGACACCGGTCAGACCGCCGAAGACGAACGACACGAGGAAGCCGAGAGAGAACACCATCGGCGTCTCGAACGTTACGGAACCTCGCCACAGCGTTCCGATCCAGTTGAAGATCTTCACACCCGTCGGAACTGCGATGAGCATGGTCATCAGAGCGAAGAACGGCAGCAGAACCGATCCCGTGACGTACATGTGGTGAGCCCAGACCGAGACCGACAGCGCCGCGATCGCGATCGTCGCGTACACGAGAGTCTTGTAGCCGAAGATCGGCTTACGGCTGAAGACCGGGAAGATCTCGGAAACGATGCCGAAGAACGGCAGAGCGATGATGTACACCTCGGGGTGGCCGAAGAACCAGAACAGGTGCTGCCAGAGCAGGACGCCACCATTCGCCGGGTCGTAGACGTGCGAGCCGAGGATGCGGTCGGATGCCGCAGCGAACATGGCTGCTGCGAGGACCGGGAAGGCCATGAGGATCAGGAGACTCGTGACGAGCGTGTTCCAGGAGAAGATCGGCATGCGCCACATCGTCATGCCCGGTGCACGCATCGTGATGATCGTCGTGATGAAGTTCACGGCGCCGAGGATCGTACCGAATCCGGACATTCCGAGTCCGACCATCCAGAGGTTTCCTCCGACTCCCGGAGAGAACGATGCATTTGCGAGCGGCTGGTAAGCGAACCAACCGAACGACGCAGCACCCTGCGGCGTGAGGAATCCGGCGATCGCGATGATCGATCCGAAGGAGAAAAGCCAGAATGCGAAGGCGTTCAAACGCGGGAATGCCACGTCGGGCGCGCCCAGCTGCAGCGGCAGGATCGCGTTCGCGAAGCCCGCGAAGAGCGGCGTCGCGAACATCAGCAGCATGATCGTGCCGTGCATCGTGAACAGCTGGTTGTACTGCTCCTTCGTCGGGATGATCTGCATTCCCGGAGCGAAGAGCTCAGCGCGGATGACAAGAGCCATCACACCGCCGAGGAGGAAGAAGATGACCGAGGAGATCAGGTACATGTACCCGATCGTCTTGTGGTCGGTGGAAGTGATCCACTTGACGAAGATGTTGCCCTTCTCCGACGTGCGCGACGAGCTCAGCAGAGCCGCCTGACGCGCCGGAGTGCCACTGGGGCGTGATCCGTGGAGATCACCGTTGGCAGAATTCGTGGACATAGAGGCTTACTCTCCCTCTTCCTCGGAGCCCGATCCGGACTGAGCACCAGTTCCGGGAAGGTTGTTGAGACGGTCGTACGCCTTGGAGATGTCTCCGGTGTTGCCGAGATCACGCAGCGAAGCGACGTAGTCGTCGTACTCGTCCTGCTCGACGACCTTGACGTTGAAGAGCATCATCGAGTGGTACTCGCCACACAGCTCGGCGCACTTTCCGGCGTACTCGCCGACGCGCGTCGGAATGAAGGACCAGTCGTTGTCCTTGCCGATGTACATGTCCTTCTTGTACAGGAAGTCGATGATCCAGAAGGAGTGGATGACGTCGCGCGACTGCAGGCTGATGTGGACCTTCTGATCGACCGGGAGGACCAGCGTGGGCAGCTGCTCCTGGTCGATGTTGCCGTCGGCGTCGGGCTGGGCCTGAATGCCCATGGTCCACACGGCGTCGGAGAGGTCGTCGTTGTCGCCGGCGTACATGAAGTCGAACGCCCACTGCTTGCCGATCGCGGTGATCTCGACATCGGCATCGTCGCCCCACTGGGTTTCGATGGCGGCCTGATCACGCGCAGTGAAGAAGAACATCCCCATCACGAGGATCAGCGGGATCACCGTGTAGAAGATCTCGATGGGCATGTTGTATCGCATCTGGACCGGGAGTCCGGTCTGCCCCTTGCGGCGGCGGTATGCGACGGCGGCCCAACCCATCAGGACCCAGGTGATGATTCCCACGCCCAGAAGGACGATCCAGGAGTTCACCCACAGATCGGCAACCCGATCCGTCTGGTTCGTGGCGGCAGTGCCGTCTTCCACGAAGCCTGGGAGGAATCCGTGGAGCTGGGTGGGAGTACATCCCGCCAGGGCCACAGCTGCCGCAATTCCCGTAGGAATGGCGGCCCAACGAAGGCGGCGTTTCGAGGGCACGATGCACCTTTCAAGATCGCGGACAGGGCACCTACCAGTCTAGGGCAAGCGCACACCTGATTCATGCCAACCACGCAGGTCCGGCACAGGGGATGTTCAGTGGAAGCTGTCTCCGCAGGCGCAGCTGCCCGCAGCATTGGGGTTGTCGATGGTGAATCCCTGCTCGGAGATCGTGTCCTTGAAGTCGATGGCCGCGCCATCGAGGTAGGGAACGCTCATGTTGTCGACGATCACCTCGACGCCGTCGAAGTCGACGGTCTCGTCGCCTTCGAGGTAGCGCTCGTCGAAATAGAGCTGGTAGATCAGGCCGGAGCATCCGCCGGGCTGAACCGCGACGCGAAGACGCAGGTCATCGCGGCCTTCCTGCGAAAGCAGGGTCTTGACCTTGTTGGCCGCGGCCTCCGTGAGGGTGACACCGTGGGGCGCGGTGTTCTCGGTCTCCGTGGTGAGTGTGGTGTCGCTCATGTCGCTCCTTGTGACAGGCCGCGGATGACCGCGGATGGTTGTTCTGATTCTACCGGCGCGCACCCGCACGAGGGCGGGTGCGCGCCGGATCTCAGAGCTCGTCGCGGATGAGGGCGTTCATGCGCGTCAGCAGGAGCGCCTCGGTCGCGATCGCGTGGCGGAAGGTATCCAGGTGCAGGGATTCGTTCGGGCTGTGGGCACGCGAGTGGGGGTCCTCGACGCCCGTGACGAGGATCTGCGCCTCCGGGAACTCGTGAACGAGATCCGCGATGAAGGGGATCGAGCCTCCGACTCCGAGGTCCACCGGTTCGACGCCGTAGCCGTCGGCCATCGCCTGGCGCGCGAGTCCCACGGCCCAGCCGCTCGTATCCACGAGGAAACCGTTGCCGAGATCGACGTCGGAGAACGTCAGCTCCGCACCGAACGGTGCACGCTCGCGCAGATGCTTCTCCAGGGCTGCGTAGGCCTCCTCCCCTGACTGTCCCGGTGCGACGCGGGCGCTGACGACGACGCTCACCTCGGGCGCGAGGGTGTTGGATGCCGCTTCGACGCTGGTCGCATCGATGCCGATGACCGTGACGGAGGGCTTGTTCCAGATTCGACTGAGGATGCTGTCGCGGCCTGCGGGCGAGACCCCAGGAAGCAGGCCGGCCTCATCCCGCAGGGTCGCCTCGGAATATTCCGGCGTCGGCGTGTCGCGCTCTGCGAGCCCGGCGACCGCCACGGCGCCGTCGTCAGCCCACAGGGAGGAAAGCAGTCGGATCGTCGCCATCATGGCATCCGGGACCGCGCCGCCGAACATGCCGGAGTGCGATCCGTGCGCCAGTGTGCGCACGGTCAAGGTGAAGCGGGCATTGCCTCGGAGGGAGACCGTGAGCCCGGGTGTCTCGGAGTCCCAGTTGCCCGAATCCGCGACGACGATCGCATCCGCGCGCAGCGCGTCAGCGTTGTCGCTGAGGAACTGACCGAACGATCGCGATCCGTATTCCTCCTCGCCCTCGATGAACATAGAGACGCCGAGGTCGAAGTCGTCACCGAGGGTCTCGGCGACAGCACGCAGCGACGCGATGTGGGCCATGATGCCGGCCTTGTCATCGGCAGCTCCGCGGCCGTACAGGCGTCCGTCACGGACCGTCGGCTCGAACGGCGGGGTCTCCCAGAGCTCGTCCGCACCGGGAGGCTGGACGTCGTGGTGCGCGTACAGCAGGATCGTCGGCCTTCCGTTACGTGCCGCGCGGGTTGCGAGGACGGCCGGCTGCCCCACCTCATCCGTTCCGGGAATGGCTGCGCGCAGCACCTCCACGCTGTCAAAAACGCCCGTATCGCGTGCCAGCGACGCTACGTGCTCAGCGCTGCGCACGAGCTGCGTCTGATCGAAGGACGGCCAGGCGATACCGGGGATCCGGACGAGATCGCCCAGGTCGGAGAGAGCGGCGGGAACGCCGAGGGCGACCGCTTCGGTGACGGCGGATTCGACGGCGGGGTCTGCATTGGGCGGCACAGATGTCATGCGAGTAATCTTAAGGCCGAACTTGATCCGTCACTGAGGAGAGCCGTGTCCACTTCCACCCCGTCGACGAACGACGACTCCCCCGAGACGCCGTCCACCGGCAAGGGTCGTCCGACCCCGAGCCGCGCCGAGCAGGAGGCCGCCCGGCGACGCCCGCTAGTCGCCGACACAAAGGAGGCTCGCGCAGCGGCCAAGGCGCAGCTGCGCGAGCAGCGCGAACGCGCTCAGGCCGGTATGGCCGCCGGTGAGGACAAGTACCTGCCCCAGCGCGACAAGGGCCCGCAGCGCCGGTGGGTGCGCGACTACGTCGACGCCGGGTGGCACATCTCGGAGTGGGTCATGGCTCTCATGGTCGTCGTGATCCTCGTCGCCCTCATCCCCGACCCGACGTTCTCGACCTATGCGTTCGTGGGCCTGTGGTGCTTCATCTTCGTCGCGGTGGCCGGCATGATCATCCTCGGCAACCGCGTGAAGCGCAAGGCCCGGGCACGTTTCGGCGCCGACCAAGTCGAGAAGGGCCTGGGCTGGTACGCCGCCATGCGCTCGCTGCAGATGCGCTTCATGCGTCTGCCCAAACCGCAGGTCAAACGCGGCGAGTATCCCGCCTGATCCGCCGAAGCACAGCAGAACGCCCGCCGACATCGTCGGCGGGCGTTCTGGGTTCCGACGGCAGAGTCAGCGCCGGCGCAGACCGCGATTGATCTGGCGAGCCCAGAGCGGTCCGCGATACAGGAAGGCCGTGTAGCCCTGAACGAGGGTGGCGCCGGCGTCCAAGCGCTCGCGAACATCGGATGCCGTCTCCACTCCCCCGACGGAGACCACGCAGAAGTCGGAGGGCACCGCATCGCGGACGACGCGAAGAACCTCCATCGAGCGCTCCCGCAACGGCGCGCCGGAGAGCCCTCCCGCACCCGCTGCCTCGACGGTGGCGGCATCTGTGCGCAAGCCATCCCGCGAGATCGTCGTGTTGTGGGCGATGATGCCGTCGAGCCCCTCGGCGACAGCCATGCGGGCAATCGCCTGGATCTCGTCGTCCGACAGGTCGGGGGCGATCTTCACCAGCAGCGGAGTCCGATCGGCCGCGATCTTCACAGCGCGCAGCAGCGGTGCAAGAGTTTCGACCGCCTGCAGACCCCGGAGCCCCGGAGTGTTCGGCGAGGAGACGTTGACGGCGAGATAGTCGGCCAGCGGCGCGAGGGCGAGGGCACTGGACACGTAGTCCGCCGTCGCGTTCTCGACGTCGACGACCCGGCTCTTGCCGATATTCACGCCGACGACCGTCTTCGGACGTCGTCGACGCAGCTTCTCCAATCGGCGGACCGCAGCATCCGCGCCGGCGTTGTTGAAGCCCATCCGGTTGATGACCGCACGATCCTCGACCAGACGGAACAGACGCGGCTTCGGGTTGCCCTCCTGCGGGATAGCCGTCACCGTGCCGACCTCGACGTGACCGAAACCGAGGGCGGCGAGACCGCGCACGCCGATGGCGTTCTTGTCGAAGCCGGCCGCCACGCCGAATGGTGAGTCGAAGGTGAGGCCGAGCGCCTGCACCTGGAGACCGGGGCCGGGCGCGGCGACCGCGCGGGTGATCCATGAGAACGGGGGCGCCCCGAGCGCACGGATCACCGCCATGCCGGCGTGATGGGCGGACTCGGGGTCGAAGCGCGAAAGGACAGCGCGAAAGAGCAGCGGATACATCCCTGCCAGATTACCTGTCGGCGCTCTCCCGCTGCGCAGCGATGTGGTCGGCCCGGAGATCTCCGATCGCGCTCTCGAAATCCTCGAGGGAATCGAACGCCTGGTAGACGCTCGCGAAGCGGAGATAGGCCACCTCATCGAGATCGCGGAGCGGCCCGAGGATCGCGAGGCCGATCTCGTTCGCGTCGAGCTGCGAGACGCCGGTCTGGCGCACCGCCTCCTCCACCCGCTGCGCGAGGACCGCGAGGTCGGCCTCGGTGACCGGGCGCCCCTGGCAGGCCTTGCGAACACCGGAGATGACCTTCTCCCGGCTGAACGGCTCCATCACACCGCTGCGCTTGATGACGCTGAGGCTCGCCGTCTCTGTCGTCGTGAACCGACCGCCACACTCCGGGCATTGCCGGCGCCGGCGGATCGACAGCCCGTCATCGCTCGTGCGCGAGTCGATCACGCGGGAATCAGAATGGCGGCAGAACGGGCAGTGCATAATCTGTCAGCGTAGTCGCTCAGCCCTCCGACGCGCCGAAGCGCGCCTCGATCGCGTCGCCGTGCGCCGGAAGCACTTCGGTGTTCGCCAGTGCCACGACGCCAGCGCGGACCGCGGCGAGGGCAGCGTGATCGTAGCTGATCACCTGCTGCGGGCGCAGGAACGTGTACGCGCCCAGGCCCGGTGCGTAGCGCGCCTGACCGCCGGTGGGCAGCACGTGGTTGCTGCCGGCCATGTAGTCGCCGAGGCTGACCGGCGTCTGGTCGCCGACGAAGATCGCGCCGGCGCTGGTGAAGGCCGATGCCGCCTCCTCCGCGTCCACGAGGTGCAGCTCGAGGTGCTCCGGAGCGTAGGCGTTACTGAACGCGGTCGCCATGGCTCGATCGTCGACAAGCACGATCGCCGACTGGGGGCCTGAGAGCGAGACGCCGACGCGCTCGCTGTGTCGCGTGCGGGCCGCGAGGTCGGCGACCTCGACGGCGACGCGCTCGGCGAGGTCTGCGTCATCGGTGACGAGCACTGCGGATGCCTGTTCGTCGTGCTCGGCCTGGCTGATGAGGTCGGCGGCGATGAGGCGCGCATCCGCCTCGCCGTCCGCGACGATGAGAATTTCTGTCGCGCCCGCCTCGGAGTCGGTGCCGACCACGCCGGCGACCGCCCGCTTGGCGGATGCGACGTAGTTGTTGCCAGGGCCGGAGACGACGTCGACCGGGTCGAGGCCGATGCCCTCGACGCCGTGCGCGAAGGCTCCGATCGCGCCCGCGCCGCCGATCGCGTAGACCTCGGTGACGCCGAGGAGGCCGGCGGCGGCGAGGATCGTCGGGTGGATGCGGCCGTCCTCGCTGTGCTGCGGAGGGGAAGCCAGTGCGATCTCGGTGACCCCGGCGACCTGCGCGGGGACGACGTTCATGACAACGCTCGAGGCGAGTGGGGCCTTGCCGCCCGGGATGTACACGCCGACGCGGTTCACAGGCTGCCAGCGCTGCGTGATGCGCGCGCCGGGGCCGATCTCGGTGACCCGCGGTGCGGGCACCTGTGCCTCGGAGCCCTGCCGCACGCGGGCGATGGACTCTTCGAGGGCCGTGCGCACCTCGAGCGAGACGGCGGCGAGGGCGTCCGCGATGTGCTCAGCGGGGACGCGGATCGCGTGGCCGGTGACCCGGTCGAACTGCTCGGCCTGCGCACGCAGCGCGGACTCTCCCCCGGTGCGCACGTCTTCGACGATGCGCGCGGCGGTCTCGAGCGCCTCGGCGCGTGCCTGCGCGGCGCGCGGGACGGCCGCGAGCATGTCTGCGGCGGAGAGGGTCTTGCCCCTCAGATCGATGGTGCGCACGTCAGCCCTTCGTGATGTCTTCGATGTCGTGCAGATAGCCGATGCGGCCGTCATCGTTCCGGATGACGTAGGCGCCGCCACGGTCCTCAATTACCAGGGCCCAAGCGTCTGGGCCGATCGTGAACAGTTTCTCGCCGCTCTCGTCGAGGACATCACGCTCGGTCGCGGCAAGGGCCCAGAACGGCTGCGAATCAGCGGTCGGGATGATGCCGGTCTTGTCGGCATCGCCGGCGACGGCTTCATCGCCGGATGCGACTCGGGCTGCTTCGGCATCACCGGGAATGGCGGGCAGCGCGGTCGAGCGGCGGCGACGGGCATAACCGGGGACGTAATCGGGATCGGAGTCATCGGCAGCGGTGGAAGTTCCCAGCGCCCCGGCCGAGGCATGTGCTGTCAGGGGCACGCTCTCCAGGCTTCCCAGACGGATGATGTCGTCCGTGTCGTTGACCTCGACGATCTCGACGTCGTCGTCATCGTCATCGGACGAGCCGACCTCGACGGCGTCCGGTCTGGAGGAGTCATCGTGCGGTGCGTCCTCTGTGGGTGCGATCGACGGAGCCGACACGGGCTTGACGGGACGCGGCGCACGGGGGCGCGCGATGACCGGTCGAACGGGATTCGCGTTGCGGTGGGCCAGCGTCACGAGACGACCGCGGAAGTCTTCCTGCAAACCGGGGATCAGCGGGGCGAAGACGGTGACCGCGACGAGCGCGAGCAGTGCGAGGAACTCGACGACCATGACCCACGACACCAGGAAAACGTCCCGGATCATCAGGCGCTCGACGATGATCATCGCCCAGTAGAACGCGCCGAAGGAGAACACCGCCGAGGCGAACTGGTCGATGCCGAGAGAACCGACCCTCCGGATGCCGTCCGGGGAGAACCGACGCAGCACGATCAGGAAGACCGCGAGCGTGGGCAGGCCGATCGGCTGGATCCAGCTAAGCGTCTGGCCCCAGATCGAGGTGGGGCTCAGCATTCCGTGCAGCGGGAAGAAGGAGGCGACGAAGGCGACGAGCCAGAATCCGACGATCAGGAGCTCGCGCAACGTGAATCCGAGGATCCCGTACTCCGGGGTGACTTCGTCGTCGTAGAGCACACCGTCGTCATCGGTGAACGCCTCGTCGTGCGTCTCGCGGACCACGGGTGCCGCGCATTCGTCGACCGGTTCGTTCTCTGCGCGGGAAGAATCCGTGCTCATGAAACGACGTTTCCTTTCAGATCTGATGTGCGCCGACGGGTCCGGCATCGATGGGTCACGATATTACCCCGTGAACGGTGCCGAAAAGCCTCTATCCACAGCCAGGGCTCCATCAGCCCAGGCACGTCGGACCGAGCAGCGACTTCAGGTCGCCGAACAGGTCGGCGGAGACGGTGACGGGCATCGGCACTTCGAAGACCTTCGCCGTGGCACCGCGGTGCACGCGCAGCATGACCTCCGTCTCGCCGCTGTGCCGGCGCAGCACCTCCGCGAGGTCGTGCATGACGCGCTCGGTCGCACGCTGTTCCGCGAGCACGAGGGCCAGCGGCCCCGAGGCGTCGAAGGATCCGACATCCGGAGCGAACGCCGACTGCGCGTGCAGATTCATTCCGTCATCGCGCCGGGACACGCGTCCGCGCACGGCGAGGATCGCATCCTGCTGCAGCGTGTGCTGGAACTCGGTGTAAGTCTTGCCCATGAACATGACCGTGATCTCACCATTGAAGTCCTCGACCGTGATCATGCCGTACGGGTTCCCGCTGGCCTTCGCAACGCGGTGCTGGACGCTCGTCACCAGGCCCGCGACCGTCACCTGGTCGCCGTCCTGCAGGTCTTCCGAGGCGAGCAGGTTGTGGATCGAGATCGATGCATGCTTGGCGAGGGCGACCTCGAGCCCTGCCAGAGGGTGATCGGAGACGTACAGGCCGAGCATCTCCCGCTCGAAGGCGAGTTTGTCCTTCTTGATCCACTCGGGACGGTCTGGGACCTTCGCCGGTGGCGCCTCTTCGGTCTCGTCGTAGAGGCTGTCGAAGTCGAACCCGATGGCTCCCTGCGCCTCGTTGCGCTTCTGGCCGACGGCCGCATCCACGGCATCCTCATGGATCTCCATCAGCGCACGACGCGAATCACCCATCGAGTCGAACGCTCCCGCCTTGATCAGCGACTCGATCGTGCGCTTGTTCGAGACGTGCAGCGGAACCTTCTTGAGGAAGTCATGGAACGACGTGAACCTCTCGTCCCTGCGCGCCTCGATGATCCCGTCGACGACGTTCGAGCCGACGTTGCGCACGGCACCGAGCCCGAAGCGGATGTCCTCTCCGACTGCTGCGAAGAAGTTGATCGACTGGCTGACGTCGGGCGGGAGGACCTTGATGCCCATGCGACGGCACTCGTTGAGGTAGAGCGCCATCTTGTCCTTCGAATCGCCGACGCTCGTCAACAGCGCCGCCATGTACTCGGCCGGATAATGTGCCTTCAGATACGCGGTCCAATAGGAGACGAGACCGTAGGCGGCGGAGTGCGCCTTATTGAAGGCATAGTCGGAGAACGGAAGGAGGATGTCCCACAGCGCCTTGATCGCGGCTTCGCCGAAGCCGCGCTCCTTCATGCCGCCCGCGAAGCCCTCGTACTGCTTATCGAGCTCGGACTTCTTCTTCTTGCCCATCGCGCGGCGCAGGATGTCGGCCTGGCCGAGGCTGAAGCCGGCGACCTTCTGCGCGATCGCCATGACCTGCTCCTGATAGATGATCAGGCCGTAGCTGATGTCGAGGATGTCCTTGAGGGGCTCCTCGAGCTCGGGGTGGATCGGGGTCACCGGCTGCAGCCCGTTCTTGCGCAGGGCGTAGTTGGTGTGCGAGTTCGCACCCATCGGACCCGGTCGGTACAGCGCGATGACGGCCGAGACGTCCTCGAAGTTGTCGGGCTTCATCAAGCGCAGCAGCGATCGCATCGGCCCGCCGTCGAGCTGGAATACGCCCAGCGTGTCTCCGCGGGTGAGCAGTTCGTAGGCGGGCTTGTCGTCGAGCTCGAGGTGCTCGAGATCGACTTCCTCACCGCGGTTGGTGCGGATGTTGTCGAGGGCATCCGAGATGATCGTGAGGTTGCGCAGCCCCAGGAAGTCCATCTTGATCAGACCGAGCGACTCACAGGACGGGTAGTCGAACTGCGTGACGATCTGGCCGTCCTGCTCGCGCTTCATGATCGGGATGATGTCGATGATCGGCTCGCTCGACATGATGACGCCGGCGGCGTGCACACCCCACTGGCGCTTCAGCCCCTCGAGCCCGAGCGCCCGGTCGAAGACCGTCTTCGCCTCGGGATCGGTCTCGATCAGCGCGCGGAACTCGCTGGCCTCCTTGTAGCGGGGGTGCGCCGTGTCGAACATTCCCGTCAGCGGCATGTCCTTGCCCATGACGGCAGGAGGCATGGCCTTCGTGAGGCGATCGCCCATGCTGAACGGGAAGCCGAGCACGCGCCCGGCGTCTTTCAGAGCCTGCTTCGACTTGATGGTTCCGTATGTGACGATCTGCGCAACGCGCTCATCGCCGTACTTGGCCGTGACGTAGTCGATGACCTCGCCACGGCGCCGGTCATCGAAGTCGACGTCGAAGTCGGGCATGGAGACGCGGTCGGGGTTCAGGAACCGCTCGAAGATCAGGCCGTGCTCGAGCGGGTCGAGGTCGGTGATCTTCATCGCGTAGGCGACCATGGAACCGGCGCCGGAGCCACGGCCGGGACCGACGCGGATGCCGTTGTCCTTGGCCCAGTTGATGAAGTCTGCGACGACGAGGAAGTAGCCGGGGAACCCCATCTGCAGGATGATGCCGGTCTCGTACTCGGCCTGCTTGCGGACCTTGTCGGGGATGCCGTTCGGGTACCGGTAGTGCAGTCCCGCCTCGACCTCCTTGATCAGCCAGCTGTCCTCCGTCTCGCCCTCGGGAACCGGGAAGCGCGGCATGTAGTTCGCAGAGGTGTTGAACTCGACCTGGCAGCGCTCGGCGATGAGCAGCGTGTTGTCGCAGGCCTCGGGGTGATCCCGGAAGAGCTGGCGCATCTCGGCGGCGGGCTTGATGTAGTAGCCGTCGCCGTCGAATTTGAAGCGGTTGGGGTCGTCGAGGGTGGAGCCCGATTGCACGCACAGCAGCGCCTCGTGCGCATCGGCCTCGTGCTGGTGCGTGTAGTGCGAGTCGTTCGTGCCGACCAGAGGGATGCCGAGATCCTTCGCCAGGCGCAGCAGATCGCTCATGATGCGCCGCTCGATGGAGAGGCCGTGATCCATGATCTCGGCGAAATAGTTCTCCTTGCCGAAGATGTCCTGGAACTCCGCTGCTGCCTCGCGCGCAGCGTCGTACTGCCCGAGACGCAGACGGGTCTGGATCTCGCCCGAGGGGCAACCGGTCGTCGCGATCAGGCCCTTGCTGTACTTCTGCAGGATCTCGCGGTCCATGCGCGGCTTGAAGTAATAGCCCTCGATGCTCGAGAGCGAGCTCAGTCGGAAGAGGTTGTGCATGCCCTCGGTCGACTGGCTCCACATCGTCATGTGGGTGTAGGCGCCCGAGCCGGAGACGTCGTCGCGCTTCTGATCGGCCGTTCCCCACTGCACACGGGTCTTGTCGCTGCGGTGGGTGCCCGGAGTCACGTACGCCTCGAGGCCGATGATCGGCTTCACTCCGGCGTTGTTCGCGGCGTTGTAGAACTCGAAGGCCGCGAAGGTGTTGCCGTGGTCGGTGACGGCGATGGCGGGCATGCCGTAATCGGCCGCCGCCTTCGTCATCGCCTGGATCTTGGCCGCACCGTCGAGCATCGAGTACTCGCTGTGCACGTGCAGGTGAACGAAGGAGTCGGATGCCACGAGTCGAGTCTACGTCGGCGCGAGGACATTGGAATTTTGGTATGGACTCGCGCGGGTCCGAACGACTATTCGCCGCGGAGGATCTCCAACGCGTGCACGAAGTCGGCGGGGTAGGCCGATTCGAACTCGACCCACTCCCCCGTTCCGGGATGCGTGAAGGCCAGCTTGTGTGCGTGGAGCCACTGACGGGTCAGGCCCAGACGTTCCGACATCGTCGGGTCCGCGCCGTACAGCGGGTCGCCCACGCAGGGATGCCGGTGCGCCGACATGTGGACTCGGATCTGGTGCGTGCGGCCGGTCTCGAGGTGGATCTCCAGCAGCGACGCCCCGGGGAACGCCTCGAGCGTCTCGTAGTGCGTGACGGAATCCTTGCCGTCCGGGGTGACCGCGAACTTCCAGGAATGGTTCGGGTGCCGACCGATCGGCGCGTCGATCGTTCCCGCCAGGGGGTCGGGATGCCCCTGGACCACAGCGTGGTATATCTTCTCGACCGTGCGCACCTTGAAAGCGTGCTTGAGCGCCGAATACGCGGACTCGGTCTTGGCGACGACCATGAGCCCGCTCGTGCCCACGTCGAGACGGTGCACGATGCCCGCGCGCTCGGCCGCACCGCTGGTCGCGATGCGGAAACCAGCGCCGGCGAGAGCGCCGAGAACGGTCGGGCCCTCCCAGCCCTGCGAGGGATGGGCGGCGACGCCGGTCGGCTTATCGATCACCACGATGTCGTCATCATCGTGAACGATCCCGAGCTCGGGAACGACGACCGGAATGATCTTCGGCTCCTCCTTCGGCGCCCACTCGACCATCAGCCAGCCGCCGGCCCGGAGCCGGTCGGATTTGCCGAGCACGGCGCCGTCGAGGCTCACTCCTCCGGCTTCCGCTACCTCAGCTGCGAACGTGCGCGAGAATCCGAGCATCTTCGCCAGAGCAGCGTCGACGCGTGCGCCTTCCAGCCCGTCCGGAACGGGGAGAGACCGGGATTCCATCAGACTTCCTGCTCTCCGCCGACGGGTGAGACGGCATCCTGGGCCGCGTCGTCCTTCTCGCGCGTGCCGTCGAATCGGATGCCGAGAACGACGAGGAGCGCGACGGCGATCATGCCGCAGACGATGAAGATGTCCGCGACGTTGAAGATCGCCGGCATCATCCACGGCATCGAGATCATGTCGACGACGTGGCCGACCGCGAATCCGGGCTCGCGGAAGAGACGATCAGTGAGATTGCCGAGCACACCGCCGAGGAGGAGGCCGAGAACCACGGCCCACCGACGCGAGCTCAGCGCGAAGGCCTTCCAGATGATCGCCGCAGCGACCAGCGTCAGAGCGATCGTGAAGATCCACGTGACGTTACTGCCGAGGGAGAAGGCTGCCCCCGAATTGCGGATGTAGTACAGCTGGAAAAACTCGCCGAGGACGGGCACGACCTCGTGGAGCGGCAGATGCGTGATGGTGAGATGCTTCACGAACTGATCGGCGGCCAGCACCACGATCGCGAGAATCGCGACGGTGATGCCGGCCGCCGACCGACGAAAGGGACGACGTCCTGGCAAGAGGACGCCTTACAGACCGATAGCGGAGACCGACGTCGAGTCGGTGACGTTCGCCTTCTCGTCGAGGTCGCGGAGCTGGCCCTCGATGTAGCCGCGCAGCTGAGTGCGGTAGTCGCGCTCGAAGTTGCGCAGCTCGCTGATGCGGGCCTCGAGTGCATTGCGCTCGCGTTCGAAGCGGTTCATCTCCTCGCGCTGCTGCATCTGCGCGTCGGTGCGGATGCGCTCGACCTCGATGCTCGCTTCGGAGATGAGCTGGTTCTTCTTCATCTCACCCTCGGCGACGTGCTCGTCGTGCAGGCGCTGAGCCAGCTCGATGATGCCTGCCGTGGAGGAGGACGCTCCATCAGCGCTCGCGGCGACCGGAGCCGCCTGCACGGGCGCTGCTGCGGCCGGAGCCGCCTGACCAGACTCGTAAGAGGCGAGCTTTGCCTTCAGCTCTGCGTTCTCTTCGAGGGCCTTGCGCCATTCGACGACGATCTCGTCGAGGAAGTCATCGACCTCGTCCGGGTCGAAGCCGTCCTTGAATCGAACGTGCTGGAACTGCTTGGTGACGACGTCATCCGGGGAAAGTGCCATTTCTCGGCTCCTCTTTCGATGAGTTCTGTTGCCAGTGACTGAAGTATGGCTCGGTATTGATGCGGCGCGTACCCGGGGCGCGCACCTTGGAGCAAGCATAGTCCTCGCTCGCAAGCGGCGCGATGTCGATCGCGCCAGGGGTGTCGGAGACGCTATCAGATGAACGCGCGCACGATCGACATGAGGATCAGCACGGCGAGCATTGTGAACGTGAATCCGAAGTCCAGCGACAGCGTTCCGAGGCGCAACGGAGGAATGAACCGCCGGAACAGCTTGATCGGTGGGTCCGTCACCGTGTAGACGACCTCTGCGGCGACAAGGCCTGCGCCCTTCGGACGCCAACCGCGATTGAACAGCGGGATGTATTCGAGGATGAGGCGTCCGAACAGCGTGAACAGGTAGAGGAGCAGCAGAAGATGAACGATCGAGGCGATCGCTGAGATCAGAGTCCCCACAGCTCAGGAATGGTCGAAGCCCGCAGACTCCGGATCCGCGTTCGTGATGCCGCTCTGACCGGAGACGGCGATGTTCTCGGGCGAGAGCAGGAACACCTTGCTCGTCACGCGCTCGATTCGCCCGTAGAGACCGATCGACAGACCGCTGGCGAAGTCGATGAGACGACGCGCGTCGGCATCCGACATCTGCGAGAGGTTGATGATGACGGGAACGCCCTCGCGGAAGCTCTCCGCGATCAGCTGAGCGTCGCGGTACTGCTTGGGGTGCACCGTGAGGATCTCGTTGACGGCGCCGGCCGCGGGCTGGCGGATCGCGACGGGGCGACGCAACGGCGTGACCGGCGCCGGAGCCGGCTCGTCCTGTTCGCGTGCCGCGGGCTCGCGCACGCTCTCCCGCTCTCGCGAAGTGCGAACCGGCTCAGCGGCGAGCTGCTCCTCGTAGGCTTCTTCTTCATCGGCGAGACCGAGGTAGACCATGGTCTTCTTGAGCGGATTTCCCATCGTGTCCTCCGTGTTCGACGTGGGCTGAACTGTTTCGAGGTTATCCCCGGTCGGGCCGGGGTCCTGTTATTGCGGAACCGATGCGCAGGTGTGTCGCACCCGCGGCGATCGCCTCGGCGAAGTCGCCGGTCATGCCCGCGGATATCCATGTCGCCCCGGACTCGAGAGAGCGGATGCCGTCGGAGATCTCGCGCAATCGGGCGAAGGCCGAAGCCGGCTCCTCATCGAGCGGCGCAACTCCCATGACGCCGCGCAGGCGCAAAGACGGGAGCCCGAGGACGTATTCGGCGAGTCTCTGCGCCTCGTCTGGTACGACTCCGCCCCGACCGGCATCCTGCGTGAGGTTGATCTGCACGAGGACATCCAGCCGGTCGTCGTCGACGGCCGCGCGATGCAACGCATCAGCGAGCTTCTCCCGATCGACCGAGTGAACGGCCTGGGCGGATCGCCGGATCGCGCCCGCCTTCTTGGTCTGCGCCTGGCCGATGAAGTGCCAGCGCAAACCATCCAGCGGCGGTTCCGCGGTCTTCTCCGTCAGCTCCTGCTGCCGATTCTCCCCGACATCGCGAACGCCGAGATCGTGAAGATCACGAACGACCGAATAAGGATGGAACTTCGTGACGACGATCCGGGTGATCTCCCCGGGGTCGCGCCCGTTCGTGCGCGCGGCTTCCGCGATCAGAGCATCGATCGCGGACAGCCGCGTGCCGAGGTCAGTCACTGCGTCTCCTGTACCCCTGTTTACTTCAGGAATTCCGGGATGTCGATGTCGTCGTCCGAGAACGCCGGTTCCAGGCTCGTCGTCGCGATGCGCGGCGCGGGCTGGTTCTCTTCGGGCTCACTGACCGCCGGCTCGGCGGTCGTCTCGTCCGAGAGCGTGATCTCGGGGAGCGTCGTCGCCGCTGCGGGGCGGGAGACGACCATCGGGTCCAGACGCAGAGACGGCTCACCGCCGTCGAAGCCCGCGGCGATGACCGTCACCCGCACCTCGTCGCCGAGAGTGTCGTCGATAACTGTTCCGAAGATGATGTTCGCCTCGGGGTGCGCGGCCTCCTTGACGAGGTCGGCGGCGTCGTGGATCTCGAAGATGCCGAGGTTCGATCCACCCTGGATCGACAGCAGCACGCCGTGCGCACCTTCGATGGATGCCTCCAGCAGAGGAGACTCGACGGCGAGCTCTGCGGCCTTGATGGCGCGGTCCGCTCCCCGAGCGGAGCCGATGCCCATGAGCGCGGATCCTGCGCCCTGCATGACGCTCTTGACATCCGCGAAGTCGAGGTTGATGAGACCGGGCGTGGTGATGAGATCGGTGATGCCCTGCACACCGGCGAGGAGCACCTGGTCGGCGGTCGCGAATGCCTCGATCATCGAGATGCCGCGGTCGCTGATCTCCAGAAGGCGGTCGTTCGGGACGACGATGAGCGTGTCGACCTCTTCCTTGAGCTTGGCGACACCCGCCTCCGCCTGGCTCTGACGACGACGCCCCTCGAAGGAGAACGGCTTCGTGACGACGCCGATGGTCAGTGCGCCGATCGACTTGGCGATGCGCGCCACGACCGGCGCGCCTCCGGTGCCGGTACCGCCGCCCTCGCCGGCGGTCACGAAGACCATGTCGGCGCCCGTGAGCGCCTGCTCGATCTCCTCCGCGTGATCCTCTGCGGCGCGACGGCCGACCTCGGGATCCGCTCCGGCTCCCAGTCCGCGGGTGAGCTCACGGCCCACATCGAGTTTGACGTCGGCGTCGCTCATAAGCAGCGCCTGCGCGTCGGTGTTGACGGCGATGAACTCGACGCCTCGCAGGCCGAGCTCGATCATGCGGTTGACGGCGTTGACGCCGCCACCGCCGACGCCGACGACCTTGATCACGGCGAGGTAGTTCTGGTTCTGGCTCATGGCCGGCCTCCGATATGTCGAGCCTGGAAGAATGTGAACCTTAAACCTCAACTAGAGGTGTAAAGTATTTCCCGGTATTGCGTTCTCTCAGATCGAAGGTATGCGCCATCCGCCCGCGCGCGTGCAACGACACGGCGTGTCGGCGTATCACCGGGCTCCTCGTCATCCCGCGACGGGGGCGAGCGGCGACGAGACGTCGATGCTCCGGGCGTCCGGCTTCGCGGTGAGCACGCCGCTCAGGGTCTGCGCCTTCAGGACCGACTCCTCCGCGCTCCCCCACACGACGACCAGTCCGTTGTCCAGCGTGATCGTGACATCGTCCAGTGTGCTCGCCGCGACCTCCACGACCCCGGCTCGCACGTCCTCGGGCAGGGACCGCACCACGAGGCCGACGGACTCGAAGGCATCCGAGCCCGGCCCGCCCACGACGTTCAGGATCGGCTGCCCCTCCGGTCGGTCCGGCGTCGTCGAGAGTGCGACTCCGGCGGCGTCGACGAGGGTGAATCCGGCATCCGATTCCAGCACCCCCACCGGTGTGCGCTCCACGATCCTGACCGTTAGATCGTGCGGCGGGCGGGCTTCGAGCGCGTAGCTCTCGATCAGCGGGAAGGCCATCAGCGCCGCCTTGATCTCACTTTCGTCGACGAGGGCGAGCGGCGTTCCCATCTGCTCGAACAGCGCCGACTCGATGAGCCCGGCATCCAGCGTCGATGCCCCCGCCACCGTGATCCGGCGCACGGCGAACAGCGGGCTGTAAGCGGCGGCGACGCTGCCCCCGATGAGAAGGAGGATCGCGCCCGTCACGCCCAGCCACAGCATCCGCCGCCGTCTCGACCTCTGGGTGAACCGGCGGATCTCGGCCCGCAAGGTCTTGCGGCGCGCACGCGCCGCGCGCCAGACGTCACGGCTCGTCAGAACTCGCTCGTCGTCCGGAGCATCCTCGACGCTCGCATCGGGAGCCGCCTCTCCGGAGGCTTCATCTGCTCCCGGATCCCGGATGTCGATGGGGTCCGGCGTATCCGGCTGCTCCTCACCGGCACCGGAGCGCGACGGGCCCCGCCACGGGGCCGGTTCCTCGCGCTCCGCCGTCGACGGCAGCGGTGCCGGGCGACGCATGCTCAGGCCTCGGCGGTGCCGCGGAGGGCGTCGAGCACCTGCGGGATGATCAGGTAGACGTTGCCGCAGCCGAGAGTGATGACGTAATCGCCCTCGCGGGCCACGGTCGCCGTGTAGTCGGCGGCCTCCTGCCAATCGGCGACGTAGTGCACGTTGGCAGCATCCTGAAAAGCACCGCTGACGAGCTCGCCCGTCACACCGGGCACGGGATCTTCCCGGGCGCCGTAGACGTCGAGCATCACCGTGTGATCGGCATAGGCCTCGAGGACCTCCGCGAACTCCCGGTACATGTGCTGAGTGCGCGAATAGGTGTGCGGCTGCTGGATCGCGATCAGGCGTCCGTCGCCGACCACGCTGCGCGCTGCTTCGAGCGCGACCTTGACCTCGGTCGGGTGGTGCGCGTAGTCGTCGAAGACGCTGACCCCGCGCTCCACTCCGTGAAGCTCGAAGCGGCGGACGGTCCCCGCGAAGCCCTCGACGGCGCGCACCGACTCGGCCAGCTCGTAGCCGAGCATGAGCAGCACGGCGACGGCTCCCGCGGCGTTGATGATGTTGTGCGCGCCGGGGATCGCCAGCTGCAACCGCTCGGAGGATCCGCGATACGTGATCGTCGCCGAGACGGGACCGGCGGTCGAGATCTCGGTCAGTCGCACATCCGCGTCCTCGGCCAGACCGAAGGTCGTGACGTTCTCGTGCGACAGCCCGGCCAGCACGCGGAGCGCACCGGGGTCGTCGCTGGAGATGACGACGGCTTCGGAGGCGGCATCCGCGAATCGGATGAACGCATCGTGGAAGGCCTCGTCGGAGCCGTAGTGGTCGAGGTGGTCGGGATCGACATTGGTGATCAGGGCGATCGCCGTGTCGTAGAGGAGGAATGTGCCATCCGACTCATCGGCTTCGACGACGAACAGCTCATCGGCGCCCGATGCGCTCGAGGCGCCCAGCTGCTCGATGACGCCGCCGTTGACGAAGTTGGGGTCTGCGCCCAGGGCCTGCAGCGATGTGACGAGCATGCCCGTCGAGGTCGTCTTGCCGTGGGCCCCCGCGATCGAGACCAGGCGGCGCCGGCCGATCAGCCAGTGCAGCGCCTGCGAGCGGTGGATCACGTGCAGGCCGCGCTCCTTCGCCGTGACGAACTCGGGGTTCTCCGGCCAGATCGCTCCGGTGTGGACGACGGTATCGGCCTCACCGAGGTGAGCGGCGTCGTGTCCGACGTGGACGGTCGCCCCCGCGGCCTCCAGCGCACGGAGCGCGTCACTGTCGGAGCGGTCGGAGCCGGAGACGCGGATGCCCGCGTCGAGGAACATCTGGGCGAGTCCGCTCATGCCGGATCCGCCGATGCCGATGAAGTGCGCGGCGGTGATGGACTCCGGGATCGGGAGGGAGAGGTCAGGTCTGATCATGTCGCATTCATTCTAATTCGCGCCCCTGATCGGGGGTTCGGGGCACGCCGGGCTGTGGATAAGGCTCAGCGCGCCACGGCCCGGTCGATCAATCCGATCATGTTCTCGGTGCCGGTGCGCGTGCCGACGCCCTCGGCCGCCTTCGCCATCGCGGCGATGCGCTCTCGGTCGTTCAGCAGTGGGATCACCTGATCTCGGATGCTGTCACCGGTGAGGCCGGCGTCCTCGATGAGGATCGCGGCTCCCGCGGACACGGCGGAGGCCGCATTCAGCTTCTGCTCGCCGTTGCCCACCGCATAGGGAACGTACACGGCGGGGATGCCGAGCGCGCTGATCTCGCTGACGGTCGCGGATCCGGCGCGGGAGACGATGAGATCGGACAGGGAGAACGCGAGATCCATGCGATCGACATAGCGGCGAAGCGCATAACCGGGCACCTCGGGATCGGAGAGCTCGCTCCGCTCGCCCGTGACGTGCAGCAGCTGCCAGCCGGCGGCAATGACATCCGCCCAGGAGCCAGCCAGAGCCTCGTTCAGGCGCTGCGCTCCCAGGGAGCCGCCGAAGACCAGGAGGACCGGGCGCTCGGCGTCCAGACCGAAGTGCTCGGCCGCCTCCGCGCGGGTCGCGACCCGGTCGAGCTCCACGATCTCACGGCGCAGGGGCATCCCGACGACCTCGGCGCCGGAGAGCGGGGTCCCGTCGAAGGCCACGCCGAGTCCGGCTGCACGCCGCGCACCGAGTCGGTTCGCCAAGCCGGGCTTCGCGTTGGCCTCGTGCACCACGTAGGGCACGCCCTCACGGCGCGCAGCGATGTACGCCGGCGCGGAGGCATAACCACCGAAACCGACGACGACATCGATCCGGTGGCGGCGGATGTGCCCGCGGACCTGCGCGATCGCACGACGGAAACGAGCGGGGAAGGCCAGCGCCTGGCGGTTCGGCCGGCGCGGGAACGGCACCTTGTCGACGATCAGCAGCTCATAGCCGCGCTCGGGCACCAGACGCGCTTCCAGTCCTTCCTTCGTTCCCAGGACGAGCACGTCCGCCTCGGGGTCGCGGGCACGAAGCCCATCGGCGACGGCGAGCAGAGGGTTCACGTGGCCGGCGGTGCCACCGCCGGCGAGAAGGTACGAGGTCACCAGGTGACCTTACCCCTTTCCACCGACCTGTTCCCGCTCGGGCGCCGGGATCGTCCGCGCGAATGCGAGCAGCACGCCGCACGCCAGCAGGACCGCGATCAGCGCAGTGCCGCCCTGGGACATGAACGGCAGAGGAACGCCCATCACGGGGACGATGCGCAGCACGACCCCGATGTTGATGAGTGCCTGTCCGAGAATCCAGACCGTGATGCCGCCTGCTGCGACGCGGATGAACGGATCGGAGGTCTTGCGCATGATGTGGAAGGCGCCGATGGCGAAGAACGTGAAGAGCCCGAGCACGACGATGCAGCCGATCAATCCCAGCTCTTCACCGACGATCGCGAAGATGAAGTCGTTCGCCGCCGCGGGCAGCCAGCCGTACTTCTCCTGGGAGTTGCCGAGTCCGAGGCCGAAGATCCCGCCGTTGGCCATCCCCCAGACCCCGTGGATCGACTGGTAGCAGTCGGTCTCGTAGAGGGTCATGTCCTCGCAGCTCGCCGTCATTCGTCGCATGCGGTCCGGGCTCATCACGGCGAGCAGCGCGACGCTGACGACACCGAGCAGAACGGGGATGACGAACAGCCGCAGCCTGACCCCGGCGAAGAACAGGCATCCGAGCAGGATGAGGACGAGCACCATGCTCGTGCCCAGGTCGTGGCCCGCCATGACCGTGCCGATCACGAGGACGCTGACGGGGACGACCGGGATGAACACGTGCTTCCACACGCCCAGCAGAGCGCGCTTGCGCAGCAGCACGTAGGCGATCCAGATCGCCAGGGCGAGTTTGAGGAATTCAGACGGCTGCGCCGATATGCCCGCGACCTTGATCCAGTTGCGGTTTCCATCAGCGGCCACGCCGAGCGGTGTGAAGACGAGAAGCTGCATCGCGATCCCCGCGATGAGCGCCGGCCAGGCGATCTTCTTCAGCACCGAGATCGGGACCCGGCTGACGAGGAACATCAGTGGGATTCCGACGGCGGCGAACATCGCCTGCTTGAGAGCGGTGTCCATGACGCCCATCTCGACGGCGCTCGTCGCCGAGATGACCATGACGATGCCGAAGCAGGTCAGCAGCAGTGCGGTCGATGCGATGAGGAGGAACTCGGTCGACGGCGGTGTGAAGATTCGCCCCAGTGTGACCCGCGCGGCGAGTCCCCGGGACTCACTCCGCGACGGGCGAGCCGTCTGAGTCATCAGCACTCCCCCGGTCGATCCACCTGCGCACCGCTTCGGCGAAGCGATGACCACGATCCGCGTAGCTGTCGAACTGGTCGAAGGATGCCGCGGCAGGGGCCAGGAGAACCGTGCCCCCGTCTGCGACGATCCCCGCGGCCGTTTCGACCACGCGTGTCATGATCTCTTCAGTCTCAGCGCTGACGACCTCGATCACGGGCACGTCGGGCGCGTGTCGCTCGAATGCCGCGACCAGCTCGGCGCGTTCCACACCGATGATGAGCGCGGCGCCCGCCGTGCGTCCGGCTCCCGCGATGAGGTCAGAGAGGTCGACGCCCTTGAGATCGCCGCCGAGCACCCAGACGGCTCCCGGGTAGGCGCGCAGCGAGGATGCTGCGGCGTGCGGGTTCGTCGCCTTGGAGTCGTCGATCCAGGTGATGCCGGCGTGGCGGGCGACGACCTGGATGCGGTGCGCATCGAGTCGGAAGCCCTGCAGCGCACGGTGGATGGCCTCGGCAGGGACGCCGACGGCGCGTGCGAGAGCACTCGCCGCGAGGATGTTCTGCACGATGTGCGGTGCCGAGAGGCCCACGGCGACCAGATCGTCGATCGTGGTGAGCTCCAGGGCGCTGTTGCGCCGGTCCTCGATGAAGGCCCGGTCGACGGCGATGCCGTCGACGATGCCGAAGTCGCTCGGCCCGGGAACGCCGAGATCGAATCCGATAGCCCGCGCCCCCTCGCGCACATCGGCCTCCTCAACCATCTCCCGCGTCGCGATGTCGGCTTTGTTGTAGACGCAGGCGACGCGCGTGTTCCGGTACACGAAGGCCTTCGCAGCGCGATACGCGTCGGCGCTGCCATGCCAGACCAGGTGGTCGTCGGCAAGGTTCAGGCAGACCGATGAGTGGGGCTCGAGCTCGCCGGCGGCGCTGCTCTGTCCGATGTACCAGAGCTGGTGGCTGGAGAGCTCGACGACGAGAACATCGAACCCTGCGGGGTCTCGCACGGCGTCGAGGACCGGAATCCCGATGTTGCCGCACGGCGCCGCCCGCAACCCGCCCTCGCGCATCAGCGTCGCGGCGAGCTGCGTGGTGGTCGTCTTGCCGTTGGTGCCGGTGATGAGCACCCAGTCGGCGGGCGTTCCGTCATCGCGCACGACCTTGTCGCGCACCCGCCATGCCAGCTCGACGTCTCCCCACAGGGCGATTCCCTGCTCCTGCGTCCAGCGGATGAGCGGATGCGAGGGCGCGAAGCCCGGCGAGGCGACGACCACGTCCGGCGCGAACGCGACGAGCGCCGCCGGTGCCTCATCCAGTTCTCCGATCGCCAGCTGCGCACCGATCACGGGGACGAGGCGCTCGTACTCCTCGGAGGCGGACTCCGAGAGGACGAGGACCTCGGCGCCGAGCTCGGTCAAGGTGTCGGCGGCGGAGAAGCCGGTCACCGAGAGTCCGAGGACGGCGACGCGCAGCCCCGCCCAGTCGGCGCGCCAGCTGGTCAGCGAGTCGAGGCGGCTGCTCATGCGAGGCTGAGCCATTCGACGTAGAAGAGGCCGATCGCCGACACCGCGAGCAGACCCGCGATGATCCAGAGCCGCACGACGATCGTGACCTCGGGCCACCCGCGCATCTCGAGATGGTGGTGGAACGGGCTCATGAGGAACAGGCGCTTGCCCCGGGTGATCTTGAAGTACGCGCGCTGCAGGATCACGGACCCCGAGGAGAGGACGAAGATGCCCGCGATGAGCAGCAGAAGCAGCTCGGTCCGGGTGAGGATCGCCATCGCCGTGATCACGCCGCCGATCGACATCGATCCGACATCGCCCATGAACACCTTGGCCTTGGGTGCGTTCCACCAGAGGAAGCCGACGAGCCCCGCGGCGAAAGAGGCCGCGACGATCGCGAGGTTGAAGGGGTCGCGCACTGAATAGCATGCCTCGAGGACATCTGCCTCGGCACCCGTGGCGCTGAAGCAGGACTGCTTGAACTGCCAGAAGGCGATGAGGCTGTATGCGCTGACGACGAAGACACCGGCTCCGGCGGCGAGGCCGTCGAGCCCGTCGGTCAGGTTCACGCTGTTGGAGGTCGCGATGCCGACGAGCGCGATCCAGACCAGGTAGACGATCCAGCCGATGATCACCCCGAAGGCGAACAGGTTGAGCCAGGGGATGTCGCGGAACAGCGAGATGTAGCCGCTCGCCGGAGTCTGGTCGAACTGGTTCGGGAAGTTCAGGGCCACGACTCCGAACGGGATCATGACGAGGAGCTGGCCGAAGACCTTGCGCCAGCCGGACAGGCCGAGACTGCGCTGGGATTTGACCTTCATGTAGTCGTCGATGAAACCGACGATGCCGAAGCCGAGCATGAGCCACAGCACGAGGATCGCCGACAGCGCCGGCGTGCTCCCGCCCGCGTAGACGCCGGTGAAGTAGCCCACGATCGTGCCGAGGATGAAGATGATGCCGCCCATGGTGGGCGTTCCCCGCTTGGCCTCGTGGCTCGGGTTGCTCGCGTCTTCCGGTGTGCGGATGACCTGTCCCCACCCCCAGCGGCGGAACAGCCGCAGGAAGACCGGGGTCAGGAAAAGAGTGAAGGCGAGCGAGATGGCCGCAGCCATGAGGAGTGATCTCACGAGAACAATTCTCCCAGACGGTCGCCGAGGTGTCGGAGCCCGACGGAGTTGGATGACTTCACGAGCACACGGTCGCCGTCGCGCAGCTCGGTGCGCAGGTAATCGAATGCGGAGTCCTGGTCGGGCAGGTGGACGGCTTCGCTGTCCCATGAGCCCTCGCCCACCGCGGCGAGGTAGAGCCGGCGTGCCTCCGGGCCGACGATGACGATCCGGCGGATGTTCAGACGCACCGCGAGCAGCCCGATGCGGTCGTGCTCCTCACCGGCATCCTCGCCGAGCTCGCTCATCGCGCCGAGAACCGCGACGGTGCGCTCCTCGGCTCCGCTGATCTGCGCCAGAGTGCGCAGCGCCGCGGCCATGGAATCGGGGCTGGCGTTGTACGCGTCGTTGATGATGCGCACCCGATCATTGCCCAGGGGCTGCATGCGCCAGCGCTCCGCGATCTCGAGCGTCTCGAGGCGCGCGGCCGCGACGGCCGGCGCGACGCCGAGAACGCGAGCGGCGGCGATCGCGGCCAGGGCATTGTTGACGTGGTGCGCGCCGAGCACCTGCAGGTGGAGCGGCAGCGTCTCGCCGTCGACGACGATCGCGGTGCGCGTGCCGTCCGCCGCGACCGAGATCTCCTCGGCTCGGAGGTCCGCGGTCGCGCCCTGCCCGAAGCCCACGACGCTCATGCCGCGCGCGGCGGCGATCTCGCGCATAGCGGCGACCCGGGGGTCGTCGATGTTCAGCACGGCCGTGCCGGTGGAGCGGGCGGCGGTCACGAGCTCCGACTTCGCCTTCGCCGTGGCCTCGATGCCCCCGAAGCCTCCGGCGTGCGCCATGCCGACCATCAGGACGACGGCGATGTCCGGCTCGACCAGACCCGCCAGGTGCGCGATGCTCCCCGGCTCTGCCGCTCCGAACTCGCTCACGAGGAACTTCGTCGTCGGGGTGACGCGCAGCATCGTCAGCGGAGCCCCGACCTCGTTGTTGTACGACGCGATCGGCGAGACCGTCTCACCCTCGTCCGAGAGGATGCGGGCCAGCATGTTCTTCGTCGTCGTCTTGCCGTTGGACCCGGTGATGCCGACGATCCTCAGATCGCCCTGATCCCGAACCCGTGCAACGACGGCGCGCGCCAGGTCGGCGAGGGCGGTGACGGCATCCGGCACGACGATCTGCGAGACCGGCGCATCCACGGGGCGCTCCACGAGGGCGAGCACAGCCCCCGCGGCGACCGCGGCGTCGACGAAGCGATGTCCGTCGGTGTCGGCACCGGGCTTGGCGACGAAGACGCCCCCGGGAACCATCTTTCGGGAATCCGTGTCGACGACCCCGTCCACCACGGTCTGCGCGGTGTCGGTGCCGTCGATGCGCAGGTCGCCGCCGGTGATGGCGGCGATCTCTGCGAGCGACAGGGCGATCATGAAATCTCCAGGTGCGGCACGCTCGTGCCGGCTACTTGAATTTGGGAAGCAGCTCGTCCATCGGTTCGGAGGACGGCGACACGCGGTAGGCCTTGAGCACTTGAGTCATCGCCTTCTGGAAGGCATCCGCGGTCGCTGCTGACGAGACAACTCTAGTCGGCTCGTCAAGTGTCACGACGACCACGTACTCCGGATCGTCCACCGGGGCGAAGCCGGCCATGCTCGTGAAGTAGATCCCGTCCTTGTAGCCGCCATTGCCATCGGGCACCTGCGCGGTTCCGGTCTTGGTCGCCACACGGTATCCCGGGACCTTGATGCTGTCGGAGAGCCCGCCCTGGACCGAGACGTTCTCGAGGATGCGGGAGACCTGATCCGCCGTCGATTCGGAGATGATCTGCTCGTGCTCGGGGGCCTGAGCGGGCACGACCGTTCCATCGTCGAGCGTGCAGGACTCGACGAGCGAGAGGTCGATCTTCTCGCCGCCGTTCGCGAGCGCCTGATAGGCGCCGGCCAGCTGCGGCGCCGTGACGGTGAAGTAGTGTCCGAAGGTCGTCGTGTACAGCGACTGGCTGTCCCAGTTCTCGACCGGGTGCAGCAGACCCGGCTCCTCGCGGGGGAAGTCGATCGTCGTCTCTCCGACGCCGAACCGCTCCAAATACTCGCGGCGCGTCTGCGCATCGATCATGGTGCCGAACTTCGCCAGTGCGACGTTCGAGGAGTCGATCATGGATCCGGCGAGCGTGTACTGATGGGCGCCGTGCACGAAGGCGTCGTTGATGACCGCTCCGTTCGCGAACTTCTCATGACTGGATGCCGAGACCGTGGTGTTCCCGTTGACGACCCCCTCTTCGAGCAGGGTGGCCGCCGTGATCGCCTTGAAGGTCGATCCCGGCTCGAACGTGCGGGTGAAGATGCGCGTTCCCCAGTCCTCCGGGCTCGAGGAATCGAGGTCGTTCGGGTCAAGCGAGGGCCATTCGGCGGCGGCGCGGATCTTTCCGGTCTTGACCTCGACCACCGTGACCGAACCCGCCTTGGCGTTCTGGGTGTGCGCCTCCTCGGCGATCATCTGCTGCAGGTACCACTGCAGATCGCTGTTGATCGTCAGGGTGACGGTGCCGCCGTCCTCCGCGGGAACCGTGCGGTCGCTCCCCGGAATGATCACGCCGTCGGTCCCGCGCAGATAGGTGCGCTCCCCGCTCGTGGGCGCGAGACAGGCGGATTCGAGCTGCTCGACACCGGACTGGGCCTCACCCGCGCTGTCGAGGTATCCGACGATGTTTCCGGCGACGGCCCCGTTCGGATACAGCCGCGTCTCGCGCGGTGTCATCGACAGGTAGACCAGGCCCAGGTCGCGCAGCTTCAAGTAGTCGGCGGTGCTCAGCCCGTTCTTGAGCAGGTAGTACTGCGAGTCGGGATTGTTCTCGAGGTTCGCTGCGACACCGGCGCGCAGATCGGCGGCGTCCTGCCCGGTGATCTCGGCGATCAGCTCCGATGCCTCCTCCCAGGGGTGCTCGGGCGGATTCTTCTCGTTTCCGTCGACCTCCTCGATGAGGCTCGGACTCAGCTGCGCGTCGTAGATCTTCACGCTCGAAGCGAGCACGATGCCGTTCTCGTCCTCGATCGTGCCGCGGGCACCGGTGAGCGTCTGCGTCGAGCCGAGCTTTCCGACCTCCAGGGAATCCGCGATGTGGTCGTTGGCGCTGACCACCTGGATGTCGACGAGGCGGATGACGAAGGCGACCAGCACGCACAGGATCGTTCCGAGGGCGAAGACCGTCCGGCGCCGGGGTCCTCGCGTTGCTCGTGACGTCATGGGGTTCCCTCAATCATCTGGTCAGCGGGTGGTCGGGCTGGGGAGTCCGTCATCGAGCGTGGGCGGGAGGTTCGACTCGACGGGAGCGGGAGTCTCCTCCTCCGCGGCTTCGCTGCTCTCGGCCGCCGCGGCCGCCTTCGCCTCGAGAAGCGCGTTCTGGACCGCGCCGGTCCCGGTGGGATCGACGCTGGAGTACCAGCCGGCTCCGGCGTCCGCACCGAGGACGGCCGAGTCGCTCAGCCGGAGGTAGGACGCGGAACCGGCGACGATCATTCCGAGCTCATCGGCCTTGGTCGCCAGACGCTGCGGCGAGGCGAGACCGGCCAGATCGTCGCTGAGGGCGCTGGAGCGCAGGTCGAGCTCACGCTGCTGGGAGGTGAGGTCGGCGAGGACGAACGAGTCGCGAGTGATCGCGAGCGACAGTCCGACCTGGGCCGCTCCGATCGCCGCCGCTCCCCCGAGCGCGATGAGCGCATAGATGAGCTTCGGCCGGCGCTTGCGGGCCGGGGCCGTGACGGTGGTGAGCCGACGCGCGGGTCGAGCCGCGGGCTTGCTCGGCACGGGCAGCGCTGCTGCCGCTGTGGCACGGCTCATATCGACTCCCGGATTCTCTCGGCGGCGCGCAGGCGGACCGGGATGGCCCGGGGGTTGCGCGCCTTCTCTTCTTCGTCGGCGAGTTCCGCCCCCTTCGTCAGGGTGCGGAAGCGCGGCGCGTGCTCGGGCAGCTCGACGGGGAGGCCGGCAGGTGCGGTCGAAGCGGATGCCGCCGCGAAGGCCTGCTTGACGAGTCGGTCTTCGAGCGACTGGTAGCTCATGATCACGATGCGCCCGTTGACCGCGAGAGAGCCCATGGCAGCGGGAATCGCGTCGGCGAGGACGCTCAGTTCGGCGTTGACCTCGATGCGCAGCGCCTGGAAGACGCGCTTGGCGGGATGCCCCGTCCGCTGCGCGGCCGCGGGCGTCGCCGCCTGCAGGAGGTCCACGAGGTCCTGCGATCGCACGAGGGGCTTCTCGTCGCGGGCCTGGACGATGAACCGGGCGTAGCGGGCCGCCAGCTTCTCCTCGCCGTAGCGCTCGAAGATCCGGCGAAGGTTCCCCTCGCTGTAGGTCGACAGGACCTCGGCCGCGGTGATGCCGGCGGTCTGGTCCATGCGCATGTCCAGCGGAGCATCCTTGGAGTACGCGAATCCGCGCTCCGCCTCGTCGAGCTGAAGGGAGGAGACGCCGAGGTCCATCAGGATGCCGGAGGCTCCCTGCGCGTGCAGGGCGATCTCGTCGTACACCGTGTGGACGAGGGTCACCCGGTCGGCGAAGCGCGCCAGACGCTGTCCTGCGATGCGCAGCGCGTCGGTGTCACGATCAAGGCCGATCAGCCGAATGTTCGGGAACCGCTCGAGCAGCGCTTCGGAGTGGCCGCCCATGCCGAGCGTCGCGTCGACGAGGATCGCGCCGTCGTGCTGGAGCGCGGGGGCGAGGAGTTCGACGCAGCGGTCGAGGAGGACGGGTGTGTGGATGTCTCGGATGTCCATGATTCTTTCCGGTGATCTTCGGCTCTGATTCCCCTCCGCTTCGCGACCCGGCACCGGGGAAGTGTGTCGGGGCGGGAGCGGCGGGGCATCACAGCCGAAGGTCAGAAGAGGCCCGGGATCACCTCCTGTTCCAGTTCTGAATAGTTCTCCTCGCCTGCTTCGAGGTAGGCGTTCCAGGCGGCGGCATCCCAGATCTCGGCGTGCGCGCCGACGCCGGTGACGACGAGCTCCTTCTGGAGACCGGCGTACTGGCGCAGGTGAGCGGGGATCGTGATGCGGTTCTGGCTGTCGGGCATTTCCGCGCTCGCTCCCGAGAGGAACATGCGCAGGAAGTCCCGAGCCTGCTTGTTGGTGAGCGGCGCCTGCCGGATGCGTTCATGCATCGCCTCGAATTCGGCGGTGCTGAAGACGTAGAGGCATCGCTCCTGGCCGCGGGTGACCACGATGCCGCCGCCGAGATCCTCACGGAATTTCGCCGGAAGGATGACACGACCTTTGTCATCGAGCTTCGGAGTATGCGTCCCCAACAACATCGGCCATCACCCCCTCTGTGTCCGGCCAACCTCGAGGTTTGCCCCACTTTACTCCACTTATCCCCACTTTCCTATGGCTGGACTCCACCGGTCTCGATGATCTGTATGATTGGCACCTCAAAAACCCCGGAATACCGGGGAATCTCCACGGGGAGGGCGAGTGGAGGGAAATGGGGCGTTTCGAACGGCACGCCGGAAGAAACAAAAAACCCGGATGCCAATGGCATCCGGGTTCTGGAAGGGAGAGGCTCAGCGGCCGTCTTGGCGGCGATCCCATCGATCGTTCATGCGATCCATGAAGGATGCCGACCCCGGCGCAGGTCGTTTCGCGGAGGATCCCGAGGGAACCGCGGTCGGGCCGGTACGACGGACGGGTGTGGCCGCGAGGATCACGCCGACGACCATCGCCGCGAATCCGATCACGCCGACCACGATGCTCCCGACCGCGCCGATCGTGCTGCCGAGCGCGACGGCGGAGACCAGCGCGGCGATGCCGACGAGCAGCAGAAGCGCACCGTATACGAGGTTTCGGTAGCTGAGCGTGCGATCCCCGGAGGGAGCACTGACGATGTCCGCGTCGTTGTGCAGGAGATGGCGTTCCATCTCATCAAGCAGACGCTGCTCCTGTTCTGACAGTGGCATGACGTCTCCCCTCATGTCGGTGACCTCCAGTCTAGCCGCGTCCGGTCCCCCGAGGCTAGCCATCGGCTGAGAACCTAAGCTGAGGATCGTGACTTCTTCGACACTCGTTCAGGACGCCGTCGCCGACCGGTTGGAGCGCTTCTTCGCCCAGCGACGAGAGGAGTCCGACGATTACGGCCCGGACGCCGCCCTCTTCCTCGAGGCCGCGCGCGGGACGCTCCTGGGCGGCAAGCGCCTACGGGCTCGCTTCTGCCACAGCGGCTGGCTGTCCGTGGCGCGCGAGGCGCTCCCCGAGGCCGCCGAGACGGCTGCCCTGTGGGACCTCTGCGCGGCCCTGGAGATCTTCCAGTCCGCGGCCCTCGTCCACGATGATCTGATCGACAACTCCGACACGCGTCGCGGCCGTCCCGCCGCGCATCGCGCTCTCGAGGAGCAGCACCGGGATCTGGACTGGGCCGGCGACGCCGAGGCGTTCGGACGCGCATCCGCGATCCTGCTCGGCGACCTGCTGGTCGCTTGGAGCGATGACCTGATGGAGCAGGCGATCGCCGAGCACCCGCACGCCGCTGCGGTGCGGGAGGAGTACGCCCGCATGCGACGCGTCGTCACAACCGGCCAGTTCCTCGACATCGCCGAGGAATCCGCGTGGCGCGTCAACGACGCCTCGACCCATGCCGCGCGCGCCCTGCGCGTCGTCTCGCTGAAGTCCGCCCGATACAGCATCGAGCAGCCCCTCGTGCTCGGGGCGGCCCTGGCGGGCGCCGATGCGGAGCAGATCGCCGCACTGCGCGGCTTCGGGCACCCGATCGGCGTGGCCTTCCAGCTGCGCGATGACGTGCTCGGGATCTTCGGCGACGAGTCCGTGACCGGAAAGCCCGCCGGTGACGATCTGCGTGAGGGCAAGCGCACCGTCCTCATCGCGCTCGCGCGTGAACGGCTCGACGGGCCGGCGCGCGAGGAGCTCGATGCGATGCTCGGCGATCGGTCGCTCACCGAGCAGCAGGTTCAGAGGATGCAGTCCGTGATCCGTGCGGCGGACGCTCTCGACCGCGTCGAGGAGATGATCACGGAGCACGCCCGTTCCGCCGAAGCAGCACTGGTCGGGGCGCGCCTCGAAGCGGCCGCAGTCGACGACCTGCGCGATCTCGGGTTAGCGGCGACCGTCCGATCGTCCTGAGCGTCGGGCCTCAGGCGAGCGTGCGCGCCACGCGGCGGACCGCGCTCTTGTGTCCGTCCAGAAGCGCCGCCATGGGCGAGCGTCCGAGCTCGGCCTCCTCGGCCAGCAGCCAGTCGATCGCCTCATCATCCGAGAAACCGGCGTCCTGCAGCACGATGATGGTCCCGCGCAGGGACGGAAGCGGGCTGCCGTTCACGATGAAGATCGAGGGAACGGCGAACGCGCCGTGGCGCTGCGAGCCGATCAGGTACTGCTCGGCGATCAGACGCCGCACCCGCCCCAGCGGCTCATCGAGCACCTCGACGAGGTCGGGCATGGTCAGCCAGTCGAAGGCCGGGGTTTCGGGAGCAGTCTCAGACACCCTCCGACTATCTCATCTCCCGGCTGACGAGACGCCCTGCGACACAGTTCACTACCGCCACATCCGCCACATTGGTTGACATGCGTTGACGAGCGTGTCAGCGTTTCAGGAGTCAAAAGACGGGGGAACCATGAAAACGACCACGCCACGACACGCTCAGATCGGGGTCCCCGCTGCGGTTCTCGGCGTCATAGCGAGCGCGATGAGCGCATCGCCCGCGACAGCAGTCGAACCGGCTTCCACCGGCGACACGCACCAGCTCGACGCCACAGCGCTGCCCCGCCCGGCCGCATCCGCTCCAACCGCCGCGGCCACCGGCACAAACCTCCCGGAGTTCCACACGGTGCGCCCGGGAGACACCGTGGCCGCGATCGCTGCCTCCTTCGGCCTCGCCACGGCCGACGTCCTCGCCTGGAACGATCTCAGCTGGAGATCCGTCATCTACCCGGGCCAGACCATCCGGCTGACCTCCCACTCGCCCTCCGCCTCTCCCGCACCGAAGTCCGCGACGACGGGGACGCACACCGTCGTCGCGGGTGACACGGTCTTCGCGATCGCCGAGAACCACGGCACGAGCGTCGCGGCGATCCTCGCGGCGAACTCGCTCACGCCCGCATCGATCATCTACCCCGGCCAGATCCTCCGGATCGCTCCCCCGGCGCCGTCCGCGGACGCCGCCCCCGCGGCATCCGCAGCGCCCGACACAACCGCCGCGCTCAACGCGTCCCAGGCGGAGAACGCCGCCCTCATCATCCGCATCGGCCGCGAGCTCGGCGTCCCCGAACGAGGCATCGCGATCGCCCTGAGCACCTCGATGGTCGAATCCTGGATGCGCAATCTCGACTGGGGCGATCGCGATTCGCTCGGCCTCTTCCAGCAGCGCCCCAGCACCGGATGGGGCGACCCTTCTCAGATCATGGACCGCGGGCACAGCATCCGCTCGTTCTTCCTCGGCGCGCACAACGCCGACGGAACCACCACACGCGGCCTCCTCGACATTCCCGGCTGGCAGGAGATGCCCTTCAGCGATGCCGCCCAGGCGGTGCAGATCTCCGCCTACCCGGAGCGCTACGGGCTCTGGGAGCAGGCCGCATACCGCTGGCTCGAGCTGTACGGCTGATTCTCGCGGCTTTCCCCGCGCAAAAGGTGAGGCGTTCCCGGGCCTCACAGCCACTTCTCCATAGAATTCGTACGTGACGACCAATCAGCAAGCCGACCCGCTCATCGGGCGGCTCGTCGACGGTCGGTACCGGGTCCGGGCGCGCATCGCCCGCGGCGGGATGGCCACCGTGTACGTCGCCACCGACCTCCGACTCGAGCGACGCATCGCGCTGAAGGTCATGCACGGCCACCTCAGCGACGACTCGGTGTTCCAGAGCCGCTTCATCCAGGAGGCCCGAGCCGCGGCCCGGCTCGCCGATCCGAATGTGGTCAACGTCTTCGATCAGGGGCAGGACGGCGAACTCGCCTACCTCGTCATGGAATACCTGCCCGGCATCACCCTGCGGGAGCTCATGCGCGAGCAGCGGCGGCTCACGATCGCGCAGACCATCACGATCATGCATGCGATCCTCTCCGGGCTCGCCGCCGCGCACAAGGCCGGGATCGTGCATCGCGACGTGAAGCCCGAGAACGTCCTCCTCGCCGAGGACGGCCGCATCAAGATCGGGGACTTCGGACTCGCCCGCGCCACGACCGCAAACACCGCCACCGGGCAGCAGCTGCTGGGCACCATCGCCTACCTCGCCCCCGAACTCGTCACCCGCGGCACGGCGGATGCCCGTAGCGATATCTACGCGCTCGGTATACTCCTCTACGAGATGCTCACCGGCGAGCAGCCCTACAAGGGCGAGCAGCCCATGCAGATCGCCTTCCAGCACGCCACCGAATCGGTGCCGCGCCCGAGCGTGCGCAACCCCGCCGTTCCCGAGCAGCTCGATGAGCTCGTCCTGTGGTCGACCGAGAAGGCACCCGATGAGCGCCCCGACGATGCTCAGCAGATGCTCGACCGGCTCCGCGAGATCGAGCGCGAACTCGACATCGCCCCGACGGCGACGACAGCACCGACCAAGACCATCAAGTCGATGAGCGACTCCAGCGACCTCACCCAGGTCATGCCGGCCACGATGGTCGCACAGACGCTCGAGCCGACGGGCCCGATTCCGCAGCCCATCGACAACGCCACCGTGCTGCGCCGCCGCACCGCCAAACGGCGCGCTCGCGGCGCGCTCGTCTTCTCCCTCGTGTTCTTGCTGGCGACGATCGCCGGCGGCGTGGGCTGGTGGTTCGGCTCGGGCCCCGGTTCGCTTGTCGCGGTTCCCGTCGTCGCAGGTCTCGACTATGACGCCGCGGCTGCCGCACTGGCCGAAGACGGCTTCGTCGCAGTTCCGGCCGACGAGAGCTCGATCGATATCGAACCGGGCTTGACGATCCGCACGGATCCCGCCGATGGCGAACGCAAGGACAAGGGCACCGAGGTCACCGTCTTCGTCTCCTCCGGCCCCGCCCAGCACCGGCTCGATCCGCTGAACGGCATGACCGCAGACGATGCCCGCGCCTATCTCGATGAGCTGCACGTCGACGTCGCCGATGACGATCTGCTGCTGTATTCGGATGCCGAGCCCGATGTCGTCATCAATGCCACCATCACGCCTCGCGCGGGCGGCGAAGCCTATGAGTGCGGCGACGGCTGCGAAATCTTCGAAGCCGATAGTGCTCGCCTCGTCGTGTCGCTGGGCGCACTCCCCGATGTCGTCGGACTCTCTCGCGCCGAGGCGACCGCGCAGCTCGGCGACAAGCAGATCTCCGTCGACCTCGCCGAGGAGTACAGCGACTCGATCGCCGAGGGCGTCGTCATCCGCACGGGCGACCGTGCAGAAGGCGGCAACTGGCGCCCCGGCGATACCATGCCGCTCGTGATCTCGCTCGGACCTCAGCTCTTCGAGGTTCCCGATGTCACCGGGCTCAACCGCGACGACGCCGCGCAGCGCATCCGCGATGCTGGCTTCGAGCCGACCTGGAACGCCCTGTGGACGCCGTTCCCGAACGGGCTCACGGAGGTGCGCGGCACCGATCCCGAAGGCGGATCGATGCGCCGCGCGGGCACCGAGATCACCCTGCTGATCCGCAGCAGCGGCCTCTGAGCCCTCCCGTCACGAGCCGGCGCCGCTCGCCCGCATCCGCTCGGGAAAACGACGAAGCCGCCCGGATCCGCTTCCACGGCATCCGGACGGCTTCTGAACGTTCTGCTGCTCAGCGCTTCTCGAGCTCCTCGGCCACGAGGAAGGCGAGCTCCAGCGACTGCATGTGGTTCAGGCGCGGGTCGCACAGGCTCTCATAACGAGTCGCCAGAGCTGCCTCGTCGATGTGCTCGGAACCGCCCAGGCACTCGGTGACGTCGTCGCCGGTCAACTCGACGTGAATGCCGCCGGGGAACGTGCCCACGGCGCGATGCGCCTCGAAGAAGCCGCGCACCTCGTCGACCACATCGTCGAAGCGGCGCGTCTTGTAACCGGTCGGCGTCGTGATGCCGTTGCCGTGCATGGGGTCGGTGACCCACAGCGGCTGAGCGCCGGAATCGCGTACGGCCTCCAGAAGCGGCGGCAGAGCATCGCGGATCTTGCCGGCACCCATGCGGGTGATGAACGTCAGGCGACCGGGTTCGCGGTTCGGATCGAGCTTGTCGATCAGCGCGAGCGCCGTCTCCGGTGTGGTCGTCGGGCCGAGTTTCACGCCGATCGGGTTGCGGATCTTGGAGAAGTAATCGACGTGCGCGCCATCGAGATCGCGCGTGCGCTCGCCGATCCACAGGAAGTGCGCCGATGTGTTGTACGGCGTCTCTGTGCGCGAGTCGATACGCGTCATCGGGCTCTCGTAGTCCATCAGCAGGCCCTCGTGCCCCGTGAAGAACTCGACGCGCTTGAGCTCGTCGAAGTCCGCTCCCGCGGCCTCCATGAACTTGATGGCTCGATCGATCTCGACCGCCATGCGCTCATAGCGCTGGTTGGCGGGGTTGGTGGCGAAGCCCTTGTTCCAGGAGTGCACCTCGCGCAGGTCTGCGAAACCGCCCTGTGTGAACGCCCGGATGAGGTTCAGCGTGGATGCCGCCGTGTGGTACCCCTGCAGCAGACGGCCGGGATCGGCCGTGCGCGATGCCTCGGTGAAGTCGTAGCCGTTGACGATGTCGCCGCGGTACGCGGGCAGCGTCACATCGCCGCGCGTCTCGCTGTCGCTCGAGCGGGGCTTGGCGAACTGCCCCGCCATCCGGCCCATCTTCACGACCGGCATGGATGCGCCGTAGGTGAGGACGACGGCCATCTGCAGAACCGTCTTGATCCGGTTGCGGATCTGCTCGGCGGTCGCGCCGGCGAAGGTCTCGGCGCAGTCGCCGCCCTGCAGCAGGAATGCTCCACCGGATGCTGCACGCGCGAGGCGGTCGCGGAGGTTGTCGACCTCTCCTGCGAAGACGAGCGGCGGGAGCGCCGCGATCTGACGCGACACGTCCGCGACGCGGTCGGTGTCGGGCCAGGTGGGCTGCTGCTTGATCGGGAGGGTGCGCCAGGCGTCCAGGGCGTCGTGCTGCTGATGCATTGCCCCAGCTTACTGGGCGCCGTGCGGGCTGCGGACCGTCAGTTACGGCGCGGCATCCGCTCTTTCACAGAGGACGCGTACACGTCGTCGTACTGCTGCTCACCCAGGCGCTGCAGCGCGACCATGATCTCGTCCGTGACCGAGCGCAGGATGTAGCGGTCGTTCTCCATGCCGGCGTAGCGGGAGAAGTCCAGAGGCTCTCCGATCACGATGCCCACCCGCACCACTCGCGGGATCGTCCGGCCGATCGGCATCGCCGTATCGGTGTCGACCATGACCACGGGTATCACCGGCACCTTGGATTCCAGCGCCATGCGCGCGATGCCCGTCCGGCCCCGGTAGAGCTTGCCGTCGGGACTGCGCGTTCCCTCGGGGTAGATGCCGAGGAGGTCCCCAGATCCGAGAACCTGCAGGCCCGTGTTCAGCGATGCCTCCGAGGCCTTTCCGCCGGAGCGGTCGATGGGGATCTGCCCCGTGGCCTTCATGAAGTTGCGGGTGGCCCAGCCCTTGATGCCGCGACCTGTGAAGTAGTCGCTCTTGGCCAGGAAGGACATGCGGCGGTCGATCAGCAGGGGCAGGAAGATCGAGTCGGACACCGACAGGTGGTTGCTCGCGAGGATCGCGGCACCATTCTTGGGCACGTTCGCGCGCCCCACGATCCAGGGGCGGAAGATCGCCTTGATCACGGGGCCGATCACGACGTACTTCATCAGCCAGTAGAACATCGTCTGGCAGTCTATCCCGCACCCCGGCCGGCGCCCCCGCACCGCACCGGCCAGGGATCTCACCAACCGTGACTGAGTGCCAGAAATTGTGCGACTGAATCCCAATTCAACCCATCGAGCGCGCCCTCCGTGCCCTAGACTCTGGAGAAACCCGTACCCGACCGGTACCGAAGGAGTTGCCGTGGTTCAATTCGAAGTCCCCGCGATCGTCCCTGCTGATCCCGAGGCGAACATCAGCGATCTGCTGGCCAAGCGCGTTGAGGCGACCCCTGATCGTGCACTGTTCTCCGTCCCCGACGGCGCGGGCTGGCGCAACATCTCCGCCGCCGATTTCCAGACGGCCGTCATCGCTCTGGCCAAGGGGTTCGTCGCATCCGGGATCCAGCCCGGCGAGAAGGTCGGATTCCTGGCCCGGACCACCTATGAGTGGTCCCTCGTCGACTTCGCCCTCTTCTATGCCGGCGCCGTCATGGTTCCGATCTACGAGACGAGCTCCCCCGCCCAGATCCAGTGGATCCTCGAGGATTCGGGCGCCATCGCCCTCATCGTCGAATCCGCCGACCACTTCGCGAAGGTCGACGAGGTGCGCGGCGACCTGCCCCTCGTCCGCGAGGTCTGGCAGATGCACCTCGGATCGATCGATGCCCTGACCGCGGCGGGTCTCGACATCGAGGATGCCGAGATCGAGCGCCGCCGCAGCATCGCCGTCGGTTCCGACCTCGCCACCCTCATCTACACGTCCGGCTCGACGGGCCGCCCGAAGGGCTGTGTGCTGACGCACAGCAACTTCGTCGAGCTGGCCCGAAACTCGGCCAAGGCCCTCGACCCGGTCGTCTCCGCGCCCGATGCTTCGACGCTGCTGTTCATCACGACGGCGCACGTGTTCGCACGGTTCATCTCGATCCTCGCCGTGCACGCCGGCGTCCGCACCGGCCACCAGCCCGACACCAAGCAGCTGCTGCCAGCGCTGGGATCCTTCAAGCCCACCTTCCTCCTCGCGGTCCCGCGCGTCTTCGAGAAGGTGTACAACTCCGCCGAGCAGAAGGCAGAGGCCGGCGGCAAGGGCAAGATCTTCCGCGCCGCGGCCGCCGCCGCCGTCGAGCACTCCCGCCTGCTCGAGGCGGGCGCGAAGGTGCCGCTCGGTCTGCGCATCAAATTCGCGCTGTTCGACAAGCTCGTCTACGGCAAGCTGCGCGCGGCCATGGGCGGCCGTGTCAGCTTCGCGGTATCCGGGTCCGCGCCTCTCGGCCCGCGCCTGGGGCACTTCTTCCACAGCCTCGGCGTTGTCATCCTCGAGGGATACGGACTCACCGAGACCACCGCTCCGGCGACCGTCAACCTCGCCGACAAGTCGAAGATCGGCACCGTCGGTCCGGCCCTGCCCGGTGTGGGCATCCGTCTCGGAGAGGACGGCGAGATCGAGGTCCGCGGAATCAACGTCTTCAAGGAGTACTGGAACAACCCCGAGGCGACGGCCGAGTCCTTCCACGACGGATGGTTCCGCACGGGCGACATCGGCAGCTTCGATTCCGAGGGCTTCCTCACGATCACCGGTCGCAAGAAGGAGATCATCGTCACCGCCGGCGGCAAGAACGTCTCCCCCGCCGCCCTCGAGGACCCGATCCGAGCGAACCCGATCGTCGGCCAGGTGGTCGTCGTCGGCGATCAGAAGCCGTTCATCTCGGCTCTGATCACGCTCGACTCGGAGATGCTGCCGACGTGGCTGGCGAACAACGCTCTGCCCGCCGACATGTCGCTGGCGGATGCCGCGAAGAACGATGCCGTCCGCGCCGAGGTGCAGCGCGCCGTCGACATCGCCAACAAGGCGGTCTCGCGGGCCGAGTCCATCCGCAAGTTCCGCATCCTCGACTCCGAGTGGACCGAGGCCAGCGGCCATCTCACGCCGAAGCTGTCGATCAAGCGCAACGTCATCATGACCGACTTCGCCGATGAGGTCTCCGCGATCTACGACGAACCGGTGCAGACCACCAACGTCGCGATCGGCTGAGCCCGCGCCCCACATGACGAACGCCCCGACATCGTCGGGGCGTTCGTCATGTGCACGGGATGCGAGGTCAGAACCAGTCGCTCTCGCGCACTTCTCGCATGGCGGCCTTGCGGTCCTCGGCGCTCAGTCGGGTGAGATAGAGCTTCCCGTCGAGGTGATCGGTCTCGTGCTGGAGCGCCTGTGCGAGTAAGCCCTCCCCTTCGAGCACGACTGGCTGCCCGTTGAGGTCGATGCCCTCGACGCGCGCCCAGGGGTGGCGCATCGCATCGTGCCAGAGGCCGGGCACCGAGAGGCAGCCCTCACCGGTGGGCACGGGCTCGCCGCGCACCTCGGTCAGAACGGGGTTGAGGATGTAGCCGATGTCGCCGTCGATGTTGTAGCTGAATGCGCGCACGGCGACGCCGATCTGCGGTGCGGCTACGCCCGCACGTCCCGGCAGCTTCACGCTGTCGAGAAGATCGGCGACGAGTGAGCGCACGCCGTCATCGATCTCGTCGACCGGTGCGCAGACCGTGCCCAGCACCGGGTCGCCGAAGATCCGGATCTCACGGACCGCCATCAGACGCCGCTCGTGCGCAGGCCGTCGATCAGCAGAGCCGCGAGCTCGCGGGCCGCGCGACGCGTCTCGACCTGCAGGTTCGAGTAGACGATCGGCCCGCCACCGGCGATCTGCGCGTCGTAGGGCATCCGCACGACGCTCTTCGCACGCGTCCCGAAGTGGGCTTCGAGCTCGTTCAGACGCACGAGCGGACTGCCCGGCGTCGACTGGTTGAGCACGATGATCGCGTTGCGCGCCTTCTCCTCGTATCCGTTGCTCTCCAGCCACGTGAGTGTCTCGGAGGCGAGACGCGCTTCGTCGACGCTGAGGCCGGACACGATGACGATCTGGTCCGCCAGGTCGAGCGTAGCGCCCATGACCGAGTGCACGATGCCCGTTCCCGTGTCGGTGAGCACGAGCGAGTAGTAGCGTGCGGCGACCTCGGCGACGTCACGGTAGTCCTCGTCGCTGAAGGCATCGGCGATCCGAGGATCGGAGTCGGAGGCGAGCACGTCCAGACGCGTCGTATCACGGGCGACGATCGCGGAGATGTCGTGATACCCCGTGATCTCATCGTGGATGCGAGCGAGATCACGGATCGAGCGGCTCTGCGCGCGGGCGACGCGATCGGCGAGCGTGCCGCGGTCGGGGTTCGCATCGACGGCGATGACGCGGTCGTTGCGCGCATCGGCCAGAGCCATGCCGAGCAGCGTCGTGATCGTGGTCTTGCCGACGCCGCCCTTGCGCGAGAGCACCGGCACGAATCGTGCCCCGCCCGCGATCGGCGCGGCGATGCGTGCGCTCAGCGCCTTGCGCTCACGGGCACGCTTGCCGTCGCCGATATTGATCCGGTGACCGGAGATCGAATAGAGGAAGTGGCTCCACCCGCCCTCGGGCTCGGGCTTGGTCATCTGACGAGGGTCGAGGAGACGATCGGCGGTCAGCAGGTCGGCCGACTCGCGCGCCGATTGTCCGAGCTGCTCCCCCAGACGCTTCGACGTCATGGCGACCTCCGGGCGGGGGGTCGCCGGGCGCTGGGTGAGGGCGCGTTCGGTGGGCTCGGATCGTTCGGAGGGGGTGCTCACGGGCTGGTACGTCATCTCATTATCGAGGGGGGATTCCGGCACGATGGGGTCGGTCGGCGCGGATTTTTCTTCATCCGCCGATTCCGCGGAGGTTCGCTCCGGGACGGACGGGTCGTCGACGACGGGAACGTCGGCAACGGGTTCTTCAACGACAGGTTCGACATCGACGGGCTCATCGATGACGGGCTCCTCCACAGGCGCCGGAGCGCTCTGTTTCATCGCCGCGGTGATCCATGCCGAGGTCGCACTCTCCGAGGAGGAGCGCTTCGACGGAGCAACGGTTTCGGATGCCGTCGCCGCAGGCGCGTCCTCGATGACCGGCTCCGCCAGGACGGCGGGCTCATCGACAGCCTCCTCCGGCGCGACCTCGATGACGATCGGGGCGAGGAGCGGCTCTTCGACGGCCTCCGACTCCACGGCCGACGATTCGACGACGACATCGGCTGCGACCGGCTGCTCGCCGGCTGACGGATCGATGACGGGGCCGTCGAGCACGAGCTCAGCGGGGAGCTCTCCGTCGACGACCTCGTCATCGACCAGATCATCGTCGTCATCCTGCGGGATGACGACATTGACCTGTGCGGTCATGCCGATCACGCCGAGAGACGTCGTGTCCAACGAGGCGGACTCGTCGAGCACGCCGAACTGCTCGTCGTCGGACGAGTCGCTGCTGTTGTTCGAATTCACGGTGTCACTCCAAGCTTGTGCGAGCGTGTCGCTCGCACAAGATTACTTCGCTGGAGTGATGACGACCAAAAGGTCTCCCGCGTCCACCTGCTGCGTGGCCCCGATCGCGAGCCTCTCGACGACCCCGTCGACGGGCGCCGTGATCGCGGCTTCCATCTTCATCGCCTCGATGGATGCCACCGGTTCGCCCGCGCGGACGGCATCGCCCACGGTCGCCTTCAGCGTCACGACTCCCGAGAACGGAGCAGCGACCTGACCGGCCTGGGAGGTGTCGGCCTTCTCGACCTCGTGCGCATCCACGGCGATCGCGAGGTCCCGGACGAAGACCGGCCGCAACTGCCCGTTCAGCGTCGTCATGACCGTCCGCATGCCCCGGTCATCCGCTTCGCCGATCACCTCGAGGCCGACGTACAGCTGCACGCCGCGGTCGATCTCGACGAGGTGCTCCTGCCCGGGGACGAGCCCGTAGAGGTAGTCCCCGGTCTCGAGGACGGAGAGGTCGCCGAAGATCTCTCGCCGCTCGGCGAACTCGCGCGTCGGCGCGGGGAAGAGCAGGGCGTTGAGTCGTTCACGGCGCTCCGCCGGTGTTCCGGCGAGGGCCCGCTCATCGTCTGCGGAGATCTCGGTGATCCCGGTGCGGGCCGTGCGGCCGGCGAGGACCTTCGAGCGGAACGGCTCCGGCCATCCGCCGGGCAGGTCTCCGAGCTCGCCGGCGAGGAAGGCCACGACCGAATCGGGCACGTCGTACTTCTCCGGGTTCATCTCGAAATCGGCCGGGTCGGCGCGGACAGCGGCCAGGTGCAGCGCGAGATCGCCGACGACCTTCGACGACGGGGTCACCTTCGGCAGACGGCCGAGGATGCGGTCGGCCGCCGCGTACATGTCCTCGATGAGTTCGAAATCATCTGCGAGCCCGAGCGCCTTGGCCTGCTGACGCAGGTTCGACAGCTGACCGCCCGGGATCTCGTGATGGTAGACGCGTCCGGTGGGACCGGGAAGCCCCGACTCGAACGGCGCGTACTGGTTGCGCACGGCTTCCCAGTACGGTTCGAGATCAGAAACGGCCGCGACGTCGAGACCGCTGTCGCGGTCGGTGTGCGCGAGCGCAGCGACCAGGGAGGACAGCGAGGGCTGACTCGTCGTGCCCGACAGCGGCGCGGATGCGGCGTCGACGGCGTCGACGCCGGCCGCACTGGCGGCGAGAAGCGTCGCCAGCTGGCCGCCGGGGGTGTCATGCGTGTGCAGGTGCACCGGCAGGTCGAATCTTTCGCGCAGCGCCGTGACCAGTCGGGCGGCGGCGGCCGGACGCAGGAGCCCCGCCATGTCCTTGATCGCGAGGATGTGCGCACCGGCATCGACGATCTGCTCCGCAAGGGCGAGGTAGTAGTCGAGGGTGTAGAGGTCCTCTGCGGGGTTCATCAGATCACCGGTGTAGCACAGGGCGACTTCGGCGATCGCGGTGCCCGTCGCGCGCACGGCATCGATCGCGGGACGCATCTGCTCCACGTCGTTGAGCGCGTCGAAGATTCGGAAGATGTCGACACCGCTGCGGGCGGCCTCGGCGACGAACGCTTCGGTGACCGCGGTCGGGTACGGGGTGTATCCGACGGTGTTGCGACCTCGCAGGAGCATCTGGATGTTGACGTTCGGCAGCGCCGCGCGCAGCTTGTCGAGCCGCTCCCACGGATCTTCGCCGAGGAAGCGCAGCGCCACGTCGTAGGTGGCCCCGCCCCAGGCCTCGACCGAGAGCAGCTCCGGGGCCAGACGTGCGAGGTAGGGGGCGGCGGCGACCAGGTCCCGGGTACGCACCCGGGTGGCCAGCAGCGACTGGTGCGCATCGCGGAACGTCGTGTCGGTGATCGCCAGCGGCGCCTGCTCCCGCAGGCTCCGCGCGAACCCTTCGGGGCCGAGCTCGAGGAGCTTCTGCCGGGATCCGGCGACGGGCTCTGCCGAGAGATCGAGGCGCGGGAGCTTCGTCATCGGGTCCGCGGCAACCGGGCGCGGGCCATGGGGCTTGTTCACCGTGACATCGACGAGCCAGTTCAACAGCTTCGTGCCGCGGTCCTTCGAGACCCGCCCGCGCAACAGGTCGGGGCGCTCATCGATGAATGAGGTGCTGATGTCCCCGGAGACGAACGAATCGTCATCCAACAGCGCCTGGAGGAAGGGGATGTTCGTGGATACACCGCGGATGCGGAACTCGGCCAGGGCACGACGGGCCCGATCGACTGCGGCTTCGAAGTCCCGGCCACGACAGGTCAGCTTGGAGAGCATCGAATCGAAGTGCGGGCTGATCTGGGCGCCCTGGTGCACGGTACCGCCGTCCAGACGGATGCCTGCCCCTCCGGGCGAGCGGTAGGTCGTGATCTTGCCGGTGTCCGGGCGGAAGCCCTGGGTCGGGTCCTCCGTCGTGATCCGGCACTGCAGAGCGGCGCCGCGCAGGTGGATTTCCTCCTGCTGCAGGCCGAGGCTGTCCAGGGTCGCCCCCGCGGCGATCCGCATCTGCGCCTGGACGAGGTCGACGTCGGTCACCTCTTCGGTGACGGTGTGCTCGACCTGGATGCGCGGGTTCATCTCGATGAAGACGACCTCGCCGGCGCGTTCGCCGGCGGTCTCGAGGAGGAACTCGACGGTGCCCGCGTTCTCGTATCCGATGGAGCGGGCGAAGGCGATGGCATAGCTGTGCAGCGCGGTGCGGATGCTGTCGTCGAGGTTCGGCGCCGGGGCGATCTCCACGACCTTCTGGTGCCGGCGCTGCACGGAGCAGTCTCGCTCGAAGAGGTGAACGGTCTCCCCGGTCTTGTCGGCGAGGATCTGCACCTCGATGTGCCTCGGCCGCACGACGGCCTGTTCGAGGAACATGCGCGCATCGCCGAAGGCGCTCCCGGCCTCGCGCATCGCCTCGGCCAGTGCCGGGGCGAGCTCACCGGCGCTCTCGACGCGTCGCATGCCGCGTCCGCCGCCCCCGGCGACGGCCTTGGCGAAGAGCGGGAACCCGATCTCGGCGGCCTGGGAGACGAGCAGGTCGACATCATCGGATGCCTCGGTCGATCGCAGCACGGGGACCCCCGCCTCGATCGCATGGTGCTTCGCCTCGACCTTGTTCCCCGCCATCTCGAGGACGCGGGCGGGCGGGCCGATGAAGACGATCCCATGAGCTGCGGCCTTCGCCGCGAGCTCCGGGTTCTCGGAGAGGAATCCGTACCCGGGGTAGATCGCATCCGCGCCGGACTCGAGCGCGACCCGGATGATCTCGTCGACGTCGAGATACGCGCGCACCGGGTGGCCCCGTTCACCGATCTCATAGGCCTCGTCCGCTTTCAGCCGATGCTGGGAGCCGCGATCCTCATACGGGAAGACCGCAACGGTGCGCGCCCCCACCTCATAGGCCGCGCGGAAGGCACGGATCGCGATTTCTCCACGATTCGCCACCAGGATCTTCTGGAACATGCACACCTCGTTGTTGACTCATGCACGTGCGATTCCGCGCACATGGGCGGGGCTGAGTGTTTTCCAAGCCTAGGGGACGGTAACGTGGTGTCCGTGCACGTACTCAGCGTCAGCTCTCTCAAGGGGGGCGTCGGCAAGACGACCGTGACTCTCGGCCTGGCCTCCGCGGCCTTCGCCCGGGGCGTCCGGACGCTCGTCGTCGACCTCGACCCGCAGTCCGATGTGTCCACGGGCATGGATATCCAGATCGCCGGCAGGCTCAACATCGCCGACGTTCTCGAGAACCCGAAGGAGAAGGTCGTCCGCCAGGCGATCACCTCCAGCGGATGGGCCAAGGTCCATCCCGGGAAGATCGATGTCCTCATCGGCAGCCCCTCGGCCATCAATTTCGATGGCCCGCACCCGAGCGTGCGCGATGTGTGGAAGCTCGAGGAGGCCCTCGCCTCGGTCGAGAACGAGTACGATCTCGTCCTCATCGACTGCGCCCCATCGCTGAACGCGCTCACCCGCACGGCATGGGCCGCGTCCGACCGCGTCATGGTCGTCACCGAGCCGGGACTGTTCTCGGTGGCGGCGGCCGACCGCGCACTGCGCGCGATCGAGGAGATCCGCCGCGGCCTCTCCCCCCGCCTGCAGCCCCTGGGAATCGTCGTGAACCGCGTTCGGCCCCAGTCGATCGAGCACCAGTTCCGCATCAAGGAGCTGCGCGACATGTTCGGACCTCTCGTCCTCAGCCCGCAGCTGCCCGAGCGCACATCTTTGCAGCAGGCGCAGGGTGCGGCGAAACCGCTCCACGTCTGGCCGGGAGATTCCGCTCAGGAACTCGCGGGAGACTTCGACCAGCTGCTCGACCGCATCATCCGCACCGGGCGCATCCCCGTGCCGGAGAACGGCCAGCCCGCCTGATCCCAACGAGAAAAGCTCTCAGCATCCGCTGAGCGCTTTTTCTGATCCTGCCGGACGGAGGGACGGCTCAGGCCGTGCGCTTGGCCCGGCGCACAGCCAGCTCGTCAGCGGGGTCGGACTCCTGCGGGTCGAACTCGACGAGAGTGGATTCCACCTCGCGGAGCACCTTGCCCACGGCGATACCGAAGACGCCCTGACCGCGGCTGACGAGATCGATGACCTCGTCATTGGAGGTGCACAGGTAGACCGATGCGCCATCGCTCATGAGCGTCGTCCCCGCGAGGTCGCGGATACCGGCGGCACGGAGCTGATCGACGGCGATGCGGATCTGCTGCAGGGAGATTCCGGTATCGAGGAGTCGCTTGACGAGCTTGAGCACGAGGATGTCGCGGAAGCCGTACATGCGCTGCGAACCGGAACCGTTGGCTCCGCGCACGGTGGGTACGACGAGCTCGGTGCGGGCCCAGTAGTCCAGCTGGCGGTAGGTGATGCCCGCGGCGCGCGCCGCGACGGCTCCGCGATAACCGACCTCGTCATCCATCGCGGGCAAGCCGTCCGTGAAGAGGAGTTCGCTCACGAACCGCGGGTCGCCTGCAAGCTCATCCGCATTCATATGAAGTCCTCTCTGGAGCGCTTACCTCCACGCTAGGGCAGAGCCCGGGCACCGGCAACGATATCCGGCACGGGGCGAAGGTGTGTCGCAATCAGTTCGTTACGAAAGCACTCGGGCGAGCGCTTCCTGCACGAAGATCGAACGCACCTCGTCGATCTTCGTGGCCAGCTCCGGAGCCATCTCACGAGATTTTCCGCGGGATGTCGCATCCGTGCGGCGCAGGATCGACGACAGGGCGGACTCGATCAACGAGACCTCGCGCTCGGCGCTCTGGCGCAGAGTGCGCAGGTGGCGAGGCTCGATGCCGTGACGGTCCAATGCGACGAGTCCGCGCAGCAGCGTTACCGTGGACTCGGGATACGTCTCGGCCGCAGCGATGATCCCCGTGCTGATCGCATCGTTCAGGATCTGCGGACCGGCACCGGCCGCGGAGAGCAGCTCGTCACGACGGTACCGCCGCGGCGCCGGGGCGATCGACGGCGGGGGCGTCAGCGCGGCGCTGGAATCGCCGTTCGCCTCCGCCTCGTCGAGCTGCTCGCGGATGACGCTCAGCGGCAGGTAATGGTCGCGCTGCAGGGTGAGTCCGAGGCGCAGGCGATCGATGTCGGATGCCGAGAACTTGCGGTAGCCCGATTCCGTCCGCGAGGGGGAAACGATTCCCTGCACCTCGAGGAATCGGAGCTTGCTGGAGGTCAGATCGGGAAACTCCGGCGTCAGCCTCGCAAGCACCTGACCGATGCTCAGAAGCCCCGCGGTCGCAGAGCGGTCGCGGGCATGGAGTGACGCCATCAGTAATTCGCCGCCGCGAGATCCACCGGTGATGCGAAGAAGTTGAGGCGGAACTTGCCGACGCGCAGCTCGAAGCCGTTCGCCAGGGCGCTGCGATCGACCCGCTCGCCGTTGACGTAGGTGCCGTTGAGGGAGCGCTGATCGACGATCTCGAAGGATTCGCCGGAACGGGTGATCTCCGCATGACGTCGCGAGACGGTGACATCGTCGAAGAAGATGTCGGCCTCGGGGTGACGACCGATCGTCGTGACATCGGTGTCGAGCAGGTAGCGCGCGCCGGCCAACGCGCCGGAGCGGACCAGCAGGAGCGCCGCACCCGCCGGAAGCGCGGCGATCGCCGACTGCTCCACGTCGGTGAGCTCGACCCCGAACGGAACGAACGAGAGATCGGAGTCGTGTCCGAACGTCTGTGTGGCGTCGTGTCGCTGCTCTCCGCTGCGGTGAATAGCCGATTCGCGTGCGGATCGGTCTTCGTTATCTGTCACGGTGGCCCTCCTCTTCCCTCAGACTATCGGATTCCCGGGCGCTCGAGCGAGGCCGCGGAGCACTCACCGCCCATGCATCGGAATTTTTCCTATGGTGGGGGCGTGCGCACTCGACTCCTGACTCCGCTGTCCCCGGCGATCGCCTTCATCGGCGTTCTTCTCGCCGCCGCCCTCCTCCTGTTCTCCGCCCCGTCTCCGGCCGCGGCGCATGATGCGCTCATCGGCTCCTCCCCCGATGCCGACTCGAGCGTCGAGACGCTGCCGGCGGAGATCTCGCTCTCCTTCAGCGCCGCACTCATCGGCGGCGAGGGCTCCACGCAGATCGTCGTGCTGGACGAGTCCGGCACGTCCGTCTCGGACGGCGAGGCGACGATCGACGGCGCGATCGTCACGCAGCAGTTGGCCTCCGAGGCATCCGCCGGCGCCTACCGGGTGCTGTGGAAGGTCGTCTCCAGCGATGGGCACCCGACTTCGGGCGAGTTCTCGTTCACGGTCGAGCAGAGCACGATCGTCGAGCCGACCGCTGAGCCTGCCGAGGAGGAAGCCACGGCCTCTCCCGAGACGCCCGCGGACGACGCGACCTCTGCGGAGGAACCGTCTGAGGCGCCCGTCGCAGAGGACGCGGCATCCCTGTCACCGCTGTGGATCGCCGTCATCATCATCGTCCTCGTCGGCATCGTCGTTCTCGTGGTGCTGCTGCGCCGACGAGGCCGCGGAAATTCCGCGTCGAACGCCCCGTCGGAGCGATAAGCTGAGAACATGCCTCATTACGACGTCGTCATCCTCGGCGCGGGCCCCGGCGGTTATGTCGCTGCGGTCCGTAGCGCGCAGCTCGGTCTCTCCACCGCGATCATCGAAGAGAAGTACTGGGGCGGTGTCTGCCTCAACGTGGGCTGCATCCCCTCCAAGGCTCTCCTGAAGAACGCCGAGCTCGCCCACACCCTCAACCACAAGGCCGACTTCTTCGGGATCTCCGGCGAGATCACGATGGACTTCGGCAAAGCGTTCGACCGCAGCCGTCAGGTCGCCGAGGGCCGGGTCAAGGGCATCCACTTCCTCATGAAGAAGAACAAGGTGACCGAGTACAACGGTCGCGGCACGTTCACCGGCCCGAAGGCCATCTCGGTCGCGAAGGCCGATGGCTCGACCGAAGAGGTCACCTTCGACAACGTCATCATCGCCACCGGCTCGAAGGTGCGCCTGCTCCCAGGCGTCGAGCTCAGCGAGAACGTCGTCACCTATGAGGAGCAGATCCTCAGCCGCGAGCTGCCCGAGTCGATCGTCATCGTCGGCGCCGGTGCCATCGGCATGGAATTCGCCTACGTCCTGACGAACTACGGCGTCAAGGTCACCATCATCGAGTTCCTCGACCGTGCGCTTCCCAATGAGGACGCCGATGTGTCGAAGGAGATCGCCAAGCAGTACAAGAACTACGGCGTCGACATCCTGACCTCCACCAAGGTCGAGACCATCGTCGACAACGGCTCGTCCGTCACCGTCACCTACACCGGCAAGGACGGCAACCGCGCCTCCATCGACGCCGGCAAGGTGCTCATGTCGGTCGGCTTCGCCCCGAACGTCGAGGGCTTCGGCCTGGAGAAGACCGGTGTCAAGCTCACCGAGCGCGGCGCGATCGACATCGACGACCACATGCGCACGAACGTCGACGGCATCTACGCGATCGGCGACGTCACCGCGAAGCTGCAGCTCGCCCACGTGGCCGAGGCGCAGGCCGTCGTGGCCGCCGAGACCATCGGCGGCGCCGAGACCCAGACGCTGGGCGACTACCGCATGATGCCGCGCGCGACGTTCTGCTCGCCCCAGGTCGCATCCTTCGGTCTCACCGAGGCACAGGCCAAGGAGACCGGACGCGAGATCAAGGTCGTCTCGTTCCCGTTCATGTCCAACGGCAAGGCGCACGGCCTCGGCGAGCCCGTCGGCTTCGTCAAGATGATCGCGGACGCCGAGCACCTCGAGCTCCTCGGCGCACACATGATCGGACCGGATGTCTCCGAGCTGCTGCCCGAGCTGACGCTGGCGCAGAAGTGGGACCTCACCGCTCTGGAGCTGGCGCGCAACGTGCACACGCACCCGACGCTGTCGGAGGCTCTGCAGGAGGGCTTCCACGGCCTCGCAGGGCACATGATCAACTTCTGACACCTGTCACCCCGAAGGCCCGGTCACGCGAATGCGCGGCCGGGCCTTCGGCGTTTCCGAAGAATCATGCGGGCTGTTCGTGTCGGAGCGCCAGACGAGCGGGGAAGGTGCGTTCAACGTGCCATCCGGGCGGGGCGACGGCAACGAGTTCGGCGGCCGTATAGGACCGCCGGAGGCTGGTCAGTCCGTCCGCGCGGATGAATGAGCCCGCGAGCACGGTGCGCGCGAACAGCGCCGTCCCGAGGTCGTAGGAGGCATAGGCGAGTCGGCTGCGTTCGATGTCGCAGTGCAGCGCGACGCCGCCGGGCGCCACGAGCCGTTCCGAGTCGTCGAGGAGCGCGGCACGATCGGTCTCGTCGAGATGATGCAGCAGGTGGTTGGAGAGCACGACGTCGAACTTCTCTCCGGCATCCGCCAGTGCGCTCGAGGAGGCGCACCGGTGATGCACCGCGTCGCCGGTATCGTTCGCGCGCGCCCAGGAGACGGCGCGCGGGTCGAGATCGAGAGCCGTGACGTCGACGGATGCTCCGTCCCGATGCGCCCAGTGGACGATCGCCCGGGCCATGTCAGCGCCGCCTGATCCGATATCGAGCACGCGGACCGGAGAGTTCCGTGCGACCCGCGGGCGGATCTCCCGGCGATAGACCCTCCGCCGACGCGAGACGACGGCGTTCACGATGGCGAAGCGCCGATAGGTGCGTTCGAGCATGTCAAGGTCGGCATCGGGGTCGTCCATGAGTTCGCGCTCGTGGATGGCACGACGGGAGAGGTCCCCGATCATGCCGGCACCGTCGGAGACACCGTCATCAGTGCGGTCTCGGCCGTCAGTCCCGGCCCGAACGCCATGGCCGTCACGCGCTCCCCCGGCTTCGCTGCGCCGTCGAGGATCTCCCGCAGCACGAAGAGGACCGTGGCGCTGGACATGTTCCCGAAGCGGCGCAGCACATCCCGCGCCGGTGCCGCGTGCGTCTCGTCCAGCCCGAGCGCCGCGGCTGTGCGGTCCACGATGCTCCGGCCGCCCGGATGGATCGCCCAGTGCGCGACGCCGTCCGCGACGCACGCGGCACCGCCGGCGAGAGCACCATCTCGAATCCGTGGTCGCCGATCGTCCAGGCCATATCGTCGCGTCCCTGAGGGATGGACGCCGTATGAAACCCGTCGAGGAGAAGCCCCGTGCTCTCATCAGGTACCGCACGCGCAGTCACGATCGCCGCTGCGGCGCCGTCGGCGAACAGCGACATCGCCACGATGGATTCCGGATCCTCCGACGACCGCAGGTGCAGCGTGCACAGCTCCGCGCAGACGACCAGCACCACGGCATCCGCGTCGGCGAGGCAGAAGTCCCGCGCGATCCGCAGAGCGGGCAGCGCCGCGTAGCATCCCATGAATCCGAGGTGCTGCCGGCGCACATCGTCCCGAAGGCCCAGTGCACGCACGATCTCGTGGTCCGGTCCCGGCGCGTAGAAGCCGGTGCACGAGACGGTGATGACGTGGGTGACATCGACGGGGTTGATCGCACTGTCGCCGTCGAGGGCGCGCCGTGCGGCCTCGACGAACAGCAGTCCTGCCTCCCACGTGTAGATCGCGTTGCGCATCCGGGTTCCCGGATCGCGCAATGTCCCGGTCTCGGAGTCCACGAAGCACGCATCCGGGACCCCGCCGGCGAGCTCGGCGAGAACCGTGTGCCGGGTTCGATTCCCGAGGATTCGAAGGACGTCGCGATGATCCGCTGCGCGAGGCGGCCCAGGCCCGGTTGGGCGGCGAAGAGGTCGCGCACCCTGCTCTGCGCAAGTGCCATCTCCGGAACGAGGGTCTGCAGGGAGCGGAGCCGGACGGGTCGTGTCATGCCGATAGGCAAGCACGACCGGATGCTCCGGGGGAAGGGGCTTGTGCCGGTGCTCGCTCCGAGTCAGACGCCCAGGGCGCGGGCCAGCTTCGAGTCGGAGCGCGCGTCCCGCCCGCCGACGGCCGCGATCGCCTCATCCACGGCGGCGAAGAAGGTTTCCCGACCGCCTTCATCGGTCGCGGCTGCGGGCCCCAGCTCCATCTCCCACTCGCGCCATTCGCGCTGGATGCCAGTGCGCAGATCCGTTGCGCGGACCCGGTCGTCGACGAACTCAGCGATGACACCGGATGCCCCGGCGAGGAAGTAGGCGGTGCGGCTGTTCTCGATGCGCGCCAGGGGCGTCAGCGGTTCGGTGGTCCAGCGCGCGATGGCCTCGGCCACAGCATCCGGCAGATCGCCTTCCTCACCCAAGGGCCAACCCAGCTCGATCCGGCCATCGCCCTCACGCGGGCCCTTGATGTGCCACCCGGCATCCGGGCCGCCCGTGCGTCGGCGAAGCGCCACACCGGCGCGCGACAGGGCGACGTCGGCGGTATCGAGATAGCGCGCGTCGAGCTCGCGCAGCTCTCCCTCGCTCACCGTGAGAACACCCGGAATCGTCTCCCAGGAGGGAAGCGGCGTCGAGACATCGACATCGTATTTGCGTTCGATCTCGAATGTGCGGATGGGCTCGTCGGATACGTCGTTCCCGGGAAGTGCTGCCATGTTCTCACCCTAATCCCGTGCCCCTCCCCGAGCCGTCATGCCGCCGCGAGGCCGATGATCGCGCCGGCGATCATCCAGGGGCCGAACGGGATGCGGGTGGTGCGATCGGCCCGCCGCATCGTCATGAGGAGAAGCGCGTAAACGGCGCCGAGGACGAACGCTGCGGCGGCTCCGATCACGAGCGCGGCCCAGCCGTTCCATCCGAGCACGAGGCCGATCAGCAGGGCGAGCTTGACGTCGCCGCCGCCTATGCCGCCCCGACTGATCGCCCGCAGGAGCAGGTAGAAGCCGCCGAGTGCGAACATCCCGAGGAGGCTCCCGAGCAGCTGTGCGGAGGATCCGCCGAACGCCGCATCGACCGCGATGAGGACGAGCGCCACGGCCGTCGCCGGCAGCACGATCCGGTTCGGCAGCCGATGCGTTCGGGCGTCGATCGCGACCAACCAGAGGCCCACCGCGGCGAGCGCGGCATGGGCGATGACGATGAGGATTTCCCGGAGGTCGAGTGGCATGCCGGAAGGGTACGAGATGCCGGGTCGCGGTGATTCTTCGCTGTGGATAACCCCTTCGATGCGCACCAGAGCGAATGTCGGATGTACGAATTAGCATCTTCATCAATGTTGCTTTATTCGTAGATATATTCGAGGATGGATGCATGGGCACCGCATTTATCGCCCCGTCGGCGCTTTCTCCCGGCAGCGCGCTCTCCCGCGCTCATGAGGTGAACCGTCTGCGCGGCGAGATCGCGCGAATGCAGCGCAGGCGCAGCGACGTGCCCTTCCATGCCCTCGATCCCGCTCTCGAGGGGCTGCTGCCGGATGCGGGCCTGCGGACGGGGTCGTCCTATTCGCTCTCCCCCTCCCCCAGCCTGCTCGGCGCTTTGCTCTCCGCACCCTCGCAACGAGGAACCTGGTGCGCCGTGATCGGCATGCCGACCCTCGGTGTCGAGTCCTTGCAGGCTCTCGGTGTCGATCTGGAGCGGGTGATCCTCGTTCCCGAGCCGGGGCCGCGCTGGTTGACGGTTGCGACGACGCTGTCCGAAGTCGTACCGCTCATCGCCGTTCATCCGCGCAGCCGTGTTTCCGATGCGGAGATCTCGCGGCTGAATGCCCGTCTGCGGGACCGCGGCTGCACCCTGCTGGTGACGGCCCGCTGGCCGCAGAGCGAGGCGACGATCACGGTCGAGAAGACCGAGTGGAGCGGCCTCGGCTCCGGCTGGGGCCTGCTCGCCGAGCGCACGGTGACGCTGCGCTCCTCGGGGCGGCGTCAGGAGTCACCCCGACGCATCCAGGTGCATCTGCCGAGTGCTCTCGGCCGGGTCGATGCCGTCCCCGAACCGGTTCGCCCTCTCGCTGCTCGCCCGCATTCGGCGGAGCTTGAGGCCGAGCGCCGCTGGGCGGCGGCCGGATGAGCGGTCCGCAGCGGCATCTCGTGCTCTGGGTACCCGACTGGCCCGTGCGCGCGGCGTTCGGGGCCGAGGCAGCGACGGAACCGGTGGCCATCGTGCAGGCGAACGTCGTCGTGGCCTGTTCGGGTGCGGCCAGGCAGCGGGGCGTGCGGCGCGGGGATCGGCGCCGGGCCGCGCAGATGAAGGCGCCGGATCTGCGGATGCTCCCGGCGGACCCGATGCGGGATGAACGACTCTTCCTCCCTCTGTTGCGGATCTTGGAGGAGCGGGTGCCGGGAATCCATCCGCTGCGTCCGGGGCTCGTGGCTCTGCGGGCACGGGGCGCGGCGCGCTATTACGGCGGCGAGCGCGAGGCCGCGATGCACCTCATCGAGGTGCTCGCAGAGAACGGGCATCCCTCGGCACGTGCCGGTGTCGCGGATGGTCTCTTCACCGCCGAGCAGGCCGCCCGTCTCGCCGATCCCATGCTCGTGGTCCCTCCCGGTGAGGCGCGCCCCTTCCTCGCACCGCTCCCCGTGGAGGCTTTGTCCGAGCCGGATGCCGCCGCGTTCTTCGAGAAGCTCGGCGTTCGGACTCTGGGAGATCTGGCAGCGCTCGATGCGCGCGCCGTCTTCGATCGCCTCGGCCAGCGCGGCGCACGGCTGCATGCTCTGGCGGGCGGTGCGGATTCGCGGGCCGGGGAGCCGCAGCCGCCCGAGCCCGATCTTGCCCGTCGGGTCGACTTCGATGCCCCGCTGACCCAGGCGGATCAGATCGCCTTCGCCGTCAGACAGACCGCCGATGCCGTCATCGCTGCTCTCGCCGAGCGCTCACAGGTGTGCACCGAGGTGCGCATCGACATGACGGATGACGATGGTTCTCTCGATTCACGCGAGTGGCTGCATCCGACGTCCTTCGATTCCGGCGATCTGGTGGATCGGGTGCGCTGGCAGTTGGAGGCGCTGGCCCCTTCCGCATCGACGGAAGTGCGTGTCGGGGCCGGGATCTGCGAGGTGCGGATCACCCCGACCCGGATCGATGACAGTGCGAACCATCAGCCGGGGCTCTTCGGGCAGGGGCCCGAGCAGCGCCTGCACCATGTCGTCTCGCGGGTGCAGGCTCTGCTCGGTCACCGGGCGGTCGTGACTCCGGTCATCGCCGGTGGGCGCCGTCTCGCAGAGCGGCAGGTGCTTCAGCCCTGGGGGGATCGTCTTCCTCGGGAGCGGGATGCGGCGCAGCCCTGGCCGGGGAGCATGCCGCACCCTCTCCCCTCGGAGATCTTCATCCCGCCTGTTCCGATTCGTGTGACGGCGGCCGATGATTCTCCCCCCGTCGTCGATGACCGCGGCGAGCTCTCCGCCGCACCGGCTCGGATCGAGGGGGCGGCGATCATGCTCTGGGCGGGACCCTGGCCGCTGCGCGAGCGGAGCTGGGATGCTCCGCGTTCCCGCAGCGCACAGCGACTGCAGATCGTCGATGAGCACCAGCGCGCCTGGTTGGTGCTCTGGGAGGACGACTCGTGGTGGGCGGAGGGGCGTTACCGCTGATGAACTGGCACAACCCCCGGATGCCCTGGTCACAGGTGGAGCAGACCCTCAGCGGGCAGGGCCGCCCCGCACCGAGCCCGGTCAGTGCTCCGCGCGCCTCGATGGTTCCCCCGACACCCCTTCCCCCACCGGATGCCGTCCCCTACGCCGAGCTGCATGCGCACTCCTCGTACTCGTTCCTCGACGGAGCCTCGGCGCCGGAGGATCTCCTCGCCGAGGCAGCCCGATTGGGGTTGCGGGCCCTCGCGCTGACCGATCATGACGGCTTCTACGGCGCGGCGCGTTTCGCCGAGGCCGCTCATCTCATGCGCACCGATGTTCAGACGGTATTCGGTGCCGAGCTCTCCCTCGGTCTTCCCGGCCCGCAGCAGGGCGTCCCCGATCCTGTCGGCGAGCATCTGCTCGTGCTCGCCGACGGCCTTGACGGATATCACCGCCTGTCCGGGGCGATCACCCGCGCTCATCTGCGCGGCGGCGAGAAGGGCCGTCCGATCTACGACATCGATGACCTTGCGGCGAGCGCGGGTGGTCAGTGGACCATCCTCACCGGGTGCCGCAAGGGTGCTGTGCGCCGCGGGCTGGAGCAGGGGGATGCCGCGGCTCCGCTACGGCGCCTGATCGACCTGTTCGGCTCGGATCGCGTCGTGGTGGAGTTGTTCGATCATGGCGACCCGCAGGATTCCCGCCGCAACGATGCCCTCGCGGATCTCGCCGCCGCGCATCGGATTCCCGTGGTCGCGACGAACAACGTGCACTATGCGGTTCCCTCTCGGGCTCCGCTGGCCGAAGCGGTCTCCGCCGTTCGTGCGGTGCGCAGCCTGGATGATCTGGATGGTTGGCTTCCTGCGCACCGCTCCGCTCATCTGCGCAGCGGGGCGGAGATGACCCGACGGTTCCAGCGGTATCCCGGCGCGATCTCCCACGGATTGCGTATCGCCGAAGCTTCCGCCTTCCCCCTGCGCCGGGCGCGCCCGGATCTGCCCACGCAGAAGGTTCCGCCCGGGCATACGCCGATGACGTGGCTGAGGAGTCTCGTGCACGACGCCGTCCCCCGCCGCTACCCGCATCTGAACGAGGCGGGTCGGGCGCGCATCGAGCGGGAGTTGGCTGTGATCGAGGAGAAGGACTTCCCCGGGTACTTCCTCATCGTGCACGGCATCGTCGCAGAGGCCCGTCGTCGGGGCATCCTGTGCCAGGGTCGCGGCTCGGCCGCGGCGAGCGCCGTCTGCTATCTCCTCGGCATCACCGCGGTGGATCCGATCCTGTACGGTCTGCCCTTCGAGCGGTTCCTCGCGAGCACCCGTGAGGAGGAGCCCGATATCGATGTCGATTTCGATTCGGGCCGCCGCGAGGAGATCATCCAGTGGGTGTATCGGGAGTACGGCCGCTCCTGCGCGGCGCAGGTCGCGAACGTGATCCAGTACCGGCCGAAGAATGCGGTGCGGGACATGGCCCGGGCGCTGGGCTACTCCCCCGGCCAGCAGGATGCCTGGTCACGACAGGTCGATGGCTGGGGGTCGGAGGTGCTTCCTGTGGAGGGGCATGACATTCCGGAGAACGTTCTGGAGTACGCCGGGGAGATGTTGAAGGCGCCCCGGCATCTCGGCATTCATTCGGGCGGCATGGTGCTGACAGCGCGTCCGGTCGGCGAGGTGGTCCCTGTGGAGCATGCGCGCATGGCGGATCGCACTGTCATCCAGTGGGACAAGGATGATGCCGCGTGGATGGGCCTTGTGAAGTTCGATCTGCTGGGGCTCGGGATGCTCGCCGCCCTGCAGAACTGCTTCGACGCGATCTCCGATTCCACGGGCGAGGAGTGGACGCTGGAGACGATCCCGAAAGAGGAGCCCGGCGTCTACGACATGCTCTGCCGGGCTGATTCGATCGGTGTCTTCCAGGTCGAGTCACGTGCGCAGATGGGTCTGTTGCCGCGCCTGCAGCCGCGCAGCTTCTACGATCTGGCGATCCAGATCGCCCTCATCCGTCCGGGTCCGATCCAGGGCGGGGCCGTGCATCCGTTCGTGCGTCGCAAGCTCGGCGCGGAGCCCGTCTCCTATCTGCACCCGGCGCTCGAGCCGGTGCTGGAGCGCACGCTCGGTGTGCCCGTCTTCCAGGAGCAGCTCATTCAGATGGCAACGACGATCGGCGATTGCACTGCGGATGAGGCCGATACGCTGCGCCGGGCGATGGGTTCCAAGCGCGGTCTGGAGCGCATCGACAGCATCCGGGAGAAGCTCTATTCCGGCATGGCCCGTCACGGGCTCTCCGCCGAGAAGTCCGATCGCATCTACGAGCAGATCCAGGCGTTCTCGAATTTCGGTTTCGCCGAATCCCACTCGCTGTCCTTCGCTCTGCTGGTCTATGCCAGCTCCTGGGTGAAGCTGCACTATCCCGCGGCTTTCCTCGCGGGGCTGCTCAACGCCCAGCCGATGGGCTTCTACTCCGCGGCGACCCTCACCGCCGATGCCCGCCGGCACGGCGTGCAGGTGCGCCGGCCCGATCTGCATCGCTCCGGTGCCGCGAATGGGCTGGAGCCTCTGGGCGAGCAGGTCGCGCCCACGGGCCGGGACGACTGTCTGGAGCCGGATCAGCCGGCGCCTGCCCCCTTCAGAGCAGGCAATCCGGATGAATCGGCATCCCACCGTCGAGACGGCGCCTTCGCCGTGCGCCTCGGGCTCGAGGGGATACGGGGAATCGGCCGCCCCACGGCCGAGCGCATCGTGGATGAGCGGGAGGAGCACGGGCTCTACCGCGATCTGAACGACCTGGTGCGCCGCACCGATATCACGGCGGCGCAGGTCGAGGCGCTCGCCGCAGCGGGCGCCGTCGAGTGCTTGGGGTTGAACCGTCGGGAGGCGATCTGGCTGTCCGGGGCCGCCGCTGAAGACCGTGCCCAGTATCTTCCGGGAACCACAGTCTCCGTGCAGCCGCCGCTGTTCACGGATCAGAGCAGCTATGAGCGCCTTGCCGCCGACCTGTCGACGACGGGGGTCTCCACCGATGATCATCCGCTGGCGCATTTCCGTCCGGCGCTACGGGATCGCGGTGTGCTCACCGCCGCGCAGTTGCGTGATCATGAGCCCGGTCGGCGCATCGAGGTGGCCGGTCTCGTGACGCACCGCCAGCGCCCGTCGACGGCCGCGGGGATCACGTTCCTGAACCTCGAGGACGAGCACGGCCTGGTCAATGTGGTCTGCTCTCCGGGTGTCTGGGCCCGCTACAGCCGCGTCGCTCGGGATTCCCCCGCGCTCGTCGTCCGCGGCATCCTCGAGCGCTCCCCCGAGGGCGTCATCAATGTCCTGGCGGACGCCTTCGAGGACCTGCGCACCGGTTTTGCGCACCGCTCCCGCGACTTCCGGTGAGTGGTGGCCTTCATCCGCGATCGACGCGCCCACCGTGACGAACTCGCATGGGAGTATTCACTTAGGTTAGGCTCACCTGGTACCACTCGCGGGTTTCGATGACGCCGCCGCGATCGTCATCGGACGACCGCGCACGCATGCACCTCACGACAGCCCTGATGCGAGTCCGCATTCCAGAAAGGCCTGTCATGTCCCACGCGATCTCGACCCGTTCCCGTCTCCTCGGCGGACTCGCCGTCCTCTCGGTCGGCGCCCTCGCCCTGTCCGGCTGCGCGGCATCCGGTGAGGCGGAGGAGAACACCTCCACCGAGAACGAGAGCGCTGCCAGCGAGTGGCCCCGCACGTTCGAGAACGCCGACGGCACGACCACGGAGATCCCGGCACAGCCGAAGAACATCGTCTCCACCTCGGTCTCGACCTCCGGAACCCTTCTCGCCTTCGATGCTCCCGTCGTGGCTTCCGGTTCGGCCGGAAACGGCCAGTTCTTCTCGCAGTGGAGCGATGTCGCCGACGAGCGCGGCGTCGAGAACCTGTGGGCAGCCGGCGAGGTCGACCTCGAGGCCGTCTACGCCTACGAGCCCGACCTGATCGTCGTCTCCTCCTCCGGCGCTGACTCGGTCGCCGACCAGGTCGCCGAGCTGCAGGAGATCGCCCCGACGATCGTCGTCGACTACGGCGGACAGAGCTGGCAGGAGCTCGCCGCCGAGCTCGGCGAGGCCACCGGCATGGAGATCGAGGCCGAGGCAGCAGTCGCCGACTTCGACACCTACGTCGCCGAAGCCGCCGACAGCATCACGGTTCCCGCCGGCGAGGCGAACATCATCTCCTTCAACGGTGCCGGTGACGACAACCCCATCGCCCGCGCCGGTGGCGCTCAGGGCCAGCTGCTGACCGCTCTGGGCTTCACGATCGAGGACCCGAACACGGAGTGGCACACGCAGGACAACACCCGTGCGGACTTCGTCTGGGCTCCGTTCGAGCGCCTGACCGAGCTCACGGGTGACACGACCTTCATCCTCAGCCAGGATGACGAGGGCGCTCAGGCCTTCGCCCAGGACCCGGTTCTCGCGAACGTCCCCTCGGTGAAGGCCGGTCAGGTCTACGGCCTCGGCAAGAACTCGTTCCGCATCGACATGTACAGCGCGACCGAGATCGTCGACGGCATCGTCGCGAACTTCGGCAAGTAATGCCACCGGCGGCGCCGGGTTCTCTCCCGGCGCCGCCTTCGCAGTTCCGCCCATGGAATCTCCCCCTCCTCTCCGTTTCGCCCGGCGCCGCCTCGGCCTCATCGCCCTCTGCGCGATCCTCGTCGTCGGCGTCTTCGCCAGCGCGTGCATCGGTACCCTCGGCATCCCGCCGCAGACGACGTGGAATGCGATATTCGCCTTCGACCCCGAGAACACCGCGCATCTGCTGGTCGTGCATCAGCGCATTCCGCGTGCGCTTCTCGGCGTGGTCGTCGGGCTCTGCCTGGGCGTCGCGGGCGCCGTGATGCAGGCTCTGACGCGCAACCCGCTCGCCGAGCCGGGCATTCTCGGCGTCAATGCCGGCGCCGCGGTCGCGATCGCCGTGGGCATCGCCTTCTTCGGCATCACGGATGCCTCCGGCTATATGTGGCTGGGCCTGATCGGCGCGGCGATCGCCGGGTTCGCGGTCTACAGCCTCGGCGGTGTGCGCACGGGCACCAACCCGGTGCGGCTCGTGCTCGCCGGCGCCGCGTTGAGCGTGGTTCTCGGCGCCCTCACCCAGCTCGTGCTCGTCAACAGCATCGACGATGTCTTCGACCGTTACCGGCACTGGATGGTCGGCTCCCTGGCCGGACGCGGTTATGAGGTGCTCGGCTCTGTCAGCATCCTGGCCGCCATCGGCCTCGTCATGGCGATGGCGCTCGCCCGCTCCCTCGACTCGGCGATGCTGGGCGAGGATCTCAGCCGGGCGCTGGGCGGCAGCCCGGGCCGGGTGTGGGCGCTGGCCGGCCTCACGGTGATCATTCTCGCGGGCGCCGCTACCGCCGGTGCGGGCCCCATCGCCTTTCTCGGTCTCGCCGCGCCCCATCTCGCCCGCCTCCTCGCGGGTGTCGACCACCGGTGGGTTCTTCCCTACTCGGGCCTGCTCGCCGCGGTGCTCATGGTTCTCGCCGACACGCTCGGTCGCGTGATTCCGCAGAACGGCGAGGTCAGCGTCGGCATCATGGTGGCTCTTCTGGGCGGCCCGTTCTTCGTCGTCCTCGTTCGCCGCCGCCGGATGGTGCAGCTATGACCCCCGCAACCGCTCGTCCCACCCGGGTCTTCCGCCGAGGTTCCTTCTCGTTGGTGCTGTCGCACCGGCTGATCACCGTCACGGCCGTGCTCCTGGCCCTCACCGCCGTGCTCGGCGTGGTCGCGATGACGATCGGCACTCTGCCTATCCCGTTCGCGAACATCGTTTCGGCCCTGTTCGGCGCACCGGAGACGGTGAGGGACGGCAAGGTCATCCAGAACATCCGCCTTCCCCGCGTTGTGGCGGCGATCTTCGCCGGAGCGGCGCTGGGTGTCTCCGGAGCCGTTTTCCAGTCGGTGTCGCGCAATGCGCTCGGCTCCCCCGACGTGATCGGGTTCACGACGGGGGCGGCGACGGGCGCCATCGTGCAGATCGTCCTGTTCCAGGCACCCGCCCTGCAGGTCGCGCTCGGAGCGGTGATCGGCGGTCTGCTGACCGCGGTGGTCGTCTACCTCCTCTCCCGCAAGGGCCGGGTCACCGGCGGCTATCGCCTCATCCTCATCGGCATCGGCGTGGGCGCTGTCCTCAGCGCGGTGAACGGTCTGCTGCTGGTCACCGGAGATCTCGACAACGCGATCGCCGCGAACCTGTGGCTGTCGGGGTCGTTGGATGCCCGTAAATGGGCGCACGCCCTGCCGGTCATGATCGGGACCGTCGTGCTCATCCCCTGCGTCGCTGCTCTGGCGCGGCGGGCGACGCTCATGGAGATGGGCGATGATCTGGCCCAGCAGCTGGGCGTGCGCGTGGAGCGCACGCGTGTTCTCCTCATGCTCCTCGCAGTCGCCCTCGCGGGTCTCGCGACCGGCGCCGCCGGCCCGATCGCGTTCATCGCGCTGGCCGCACCGCAGCTCGTGATCCGTCTGACGGCGACGCGCGGGATGCCGGTGCTGAGCGCCGCCGCGATGGGCTCGTGCCTGCTCGTGCTCGCCGATATCCTCACGCAGGTCATCCCGATCACGGCATCCATACCGATCGGCCGGATGACGGGCATTATCGGCGGCATCTACCTCATCTGGCTGCTCACCCGCTCGAAGCAGGTGTGACATGCGAAAGGACGACATGACCACGGCATCCGCTCTGCACGCGCAGGACGTCACGCTCTCTTATGATTCGCGTCTCGTGGCGGAGAATCTCGACGTCGCGATCCCGCACGGCAAGGTGACGGTCATCATCGGCCCGAACGCCTGTGGCAAGTCGACACTGCTGCGGGCGCTGTCGCGCCTGCTCGCGCCGACCGCCGGTCGTGTTCTTCTCGGCGAAGAGGATGTGCGCGCGATCGGGCCGAAGGATCTGGCGCGGCGTCTGGGTCTGCTGCCGCAGACATCGACGGCGCCCTTCGGGATCACGGTCGCCGACCTCATCGGGCGCGGACGGTTCCCTCATCAGCGGATGCTGCAGCAGTGGTCGAAGGAGGACGAGGAGGCCGTGCAGCGGGCGATGGCAGCGACGGGCGTCACGGAGCTCGCGGATCGTGCCGTGGAGGAGCTCTCCGGCGGTCAGCGCCAGCGGGTGTGGATCGCCCTGCTGCTGGCGCAGGATGCTCCGCTCATGCTCCTGGATGAGCCGACCACGTATCTCGACATCGCCCACCAGCTCGATGTCCTCGAGCTGTGCCGTCGCCTCAACCGGGAGGAGGGGCGCACGATGGTGCTCGTGCTGCATGACCTGAACCAGGCGGCGCGCTATGCGGATCACCTCGTGGTGATGAAGCATGGCACGCTCGCAGCCGCTGGGGCGCCGGAGGAGATCCTCACGGAGGAGCTGATCGAGCGGGTGTTCGGCCTGACATCGCGGATCGTCCCGGACCCGGTGTTCGGCAGCCCGATGGTCATCCCGATCGCGAGCACCTCGGCATGACGATCATCGATGACGTGCGAGCACGGCTCGTCGACGGAGACGCGGCAGCGCTCGAGGCGTTCTGGGGCGGCCTGCGTACCCCCGTGATCGAGCCGGTCGACGGCTCCACCGACGAGATGCGGGCGACCTTCTTCTGGCGGGATGCCACTGCCGATGCCGTCGTCATCACGATCAACCGCATCACCGAGAGCCTGGATGACGGGCGCATGGAGCGCATTCCCGGCACGGATGTCTGGTTCCGCTCCTTCCTGCTCGGCGCCGACTGGCGCGGCTCGTACACGGTGCTGCCTCTGGATGCGCAGGGTCTGAGCGATATCGGTGAGCGCGAGCCCCGCTGGGCGATGCGCGTCGTGCGCGAGCAGGGGCGGCTCGATCCCCGGAACCCGGTGGCGATCCGCACGCATGGCGGTCGCGCGTCGGTCGCCGAGATGCCGGGCGCGATGCCGCTGCCCCGGCCCGATCGCCCCGCGGCGGTCGGCGGGGCGACGAGCGAGCACCGCCTCGAGCACGGACGCCGCGTCTGGGTTCACCGCCCCGCGGGCGATGATGGGCGCGCGCCGCGGCCAGTCGTCATCATGCTCGACGGCGAGGTCTGGCAGGACTCGGGCGATGCGGCGAACGCCATCGATGCGCTCGCCGAGTTCGAGGGCCTGCGCACCCCGTACCTCGTGATGGTGGATGCCGAGGGGCCTCGCCGCATGACGGATCTCAGCATCGACGGCGGCATGAGCGAGGAGATCGTCGCTCAGATCCTGCCGTGGGTGCACGATCTGCTGCCGATCAGCACGGACCCCGCGGATGTGATCGTCTCGGGTGAGAGTCTGGGCGGCCTGACGGCGTTGAAGACGGCGTTCGACCACCCCGGCGTCGTCGGCTCGGCGATCGCCCAGTCCTCATCGCTGTGGCAGCACGACATGCTCGAGCGTACGGCGAGCGCTGCTCCGGTGCGGCTCTTCCTCACGGCGGGCAGCCATGAGGACCGTCTGGTCGGCGAGAACCGTGCACTCGTCGCCCAACTGGCGGGTTCCGCGCACGAGCACCGCTACATCGAGTACAACGGCGGGCACGACATGGCCTGGTGGCGGGGCCTGTGGGCCGAGGGCGTGCGGCACCTGCTGCAGCGCTGATGCGCTCTTCCCGTCAGCCGATCAGGGTGAGCACGAGGCGCGAGGGCTCCTGAGCGCGCACGGCGTGCGGTACCCCGCCGTCGGCGCGGACGAGCGCACCGGCTGCCAGGTCGTGGCTTGCTCCTCCGATGTCGAACTGAACGCGTCCGCCGACGACGTGGATCAGCACGGGCACCCCGGCGACGTGCTCTTCGAGGACGGCTCCGGCGTCGAGGGCGATCGTGCGAACACGCAGGCCCGGCTCGTCGTGCACCTTGCCGACGGCGAGTCCGCCCGTGCGTCCCGGGTAGCGCTCATCGAGGTCGGCGAGGCCGGTGCTGAGCACGTCGAATGCGTTGGTCATTGCTTCTCCTGGCGGGTCGAGCCGATGCGGACGATTCTCTTGTCCATGGTGATGATGCCCTCATCCTGCCCTCTTATCCCCAGCCGCCCATTTCTGCGAGGTTCCCCAGGTGCGCTCCCCTACGCTGAAAGTCATGGATTCCGGCGCTGAGAACCTCAATGCGATCGCCCAGTGGGCGGTCACCCTCATGGAGACCCTCGGCGGCCTCGGCGCCGGTGTCGCGATCGCCCTGGAGAACCTCTTCCCGCCGCTGCCGAGTGAGATCATCCTGCCGCTGGCAGGCTTCACCGCTGCGCAGGGAAGCCTGGGTCTGATCGAGGTTCTGATCTGGACCACGATCGGCTCGGTCGTGGGCGCGCTCGCCCTCTACGGCCTCGGCGCCTGGCTCGGTCGGCGCCGCATGTACGCGATCGCCGACAAGCTGCCCCTCATCAAGCTCGAAGACGTCGAGCGCACCGAGGCCTGGTTCGACCGGCACGGTTCTAAGGCCGTTTTCTTCGGCCGCATGATTCCGATCTTCCGCAGTCTCATCTCGATCCCCGCCGGCATCGAGCGGATGCCGCTCGTGCGCTTCCTGCTGCTGACCACCGCGGGCAGCGCGATCTGGAACACGATATTCGTGCTCGCCGGTTTCTTCCTCGGAGCCAACTGGCACATCGTCGAGGACTATGCGGGCATCTTCCAGAAGATCGTCATCGTCGTCGTGGCTGTCGCCGCGATCATCTGGATCACGCTCCGCATTCGCCAGGTGCGTCGCAACCGTGCGGCCACGGCGACCGAACCGCTCGTCTCCGATGACTGAACACAGTTCTGGGCCGCTGAGCCGACTCTTCGAGAAGAAGCCCTCCGCCGGCATCGCACGCACCATCGTGCGCGTCGTCCTCGGCGTGATGATCCTGGGCGCGGGCATCGGCCACCTGACGGTGGCGCGTGAGGAGTTCCAGGCGCAGGTGCCGCCGTGGCTGCCGTTGGATGTCGACTTCGTGGTTCTGGCATCCGGCGTGGTGGAGATCCTGCTCGGCCTCGCCCTCGTCTTCCTCGGCCGCTACCGGGTGGTCGTAGGCCTCGTCGCGGCGCTCTTCTTCATCGCCGTGTTCCCCGGCAACATCGCGCAGTGGCTCGAGGGACGCGAAGGGTTCGGCCTCGACACGGATGCCGCCCGCTTCGCTCGTCTGTTCTTCCAGCCGGTGCTCGTGCTCGTCGTGCTGTGGGCGACCGGTGCGTGGCGCGATCGGCCGTGGCGACGTGAGCGTCGCTGACACGGGCGCCGAGCAGTCCCCGATCCGCACGCTGGGGATCCTCGGCGCGGGACGCCTCGGAGGTGTGATCGCGCAGCTCGCGGCATCCGCCGGTCTGCGCGTTCTGATCTCGGCGTCCGGCGATCCGCGCCTGATCGCCGGCCGTGCGGCATCGCTGGGCGCGGAGGCCGCGCCGCGAGAATCGGTGATCGCCGAATCGGATGCTGTGCTGCTCGCCCTCCCCCTCGCGAAGTTCCGGATGCTTCCCCGAGAATCGTTCCGCGGCAGACTCGTGATCGATGCGATGAATTACTGGTGGGCGTCCGACGGCATCCGCGACGAGTTCTCCGACCCGCGCACATCCACGAGTGAGCTCGTGCAGCAGCATTTCCTCGGCGCACGTGTCGTGAAGGCGCTCAGCCACATGGGTTATCACGACATGGCGGACGATGCGCGGCCCGCCGGCGCCGCAGACCGCAAGGCCATCGCGCTCGCCGGTGACGCAGCATCCGACATCGCTCTCGTCTCCTCCCTCATCGATGCCCTCGGATTCGACCCCGTGCATGCCGGCCCCCTCGCGGCCGGCATCGCCCTCGAACCCGGAGCCGAAGCGTTCGGCGCCGATGTCGACGCCGAACAGCTTCGCGAGATGGTCGACGGCTTCTGGGATTCTCAGCGCGGGATCATCGTGGCGCGGGCACGCGCCGAGTCAGCTCACTGACTCGGCGCGGGGTTCGCGTGTGCGCCCTGCACCTCACCCAGACCCCAGATTCTCTCTGATTCGTCCTCCACAGCGGGGCGGCGGATTCTCTGCCAATTCCGCCCGCCGCGCGCGAAGGTCTCGTGCACGGCAGCGGGCACCTCCGCCGGCGGGATCGGCAGATCGCTCCAGCGCGTCGGACGAACATGCACGAGGTCGACCCGCACGGCTTCGAGCGCGGGGTCGTATCGCCACGGGCCGGTCAGCCGTCCGAGCCACATCATGCCGTGCACGTCTTTCGTCCAGACGAATGCTCCGGCCGGTACGTGGGCGAATCGTTCGAGCCGACGGGATGCGCGCTCGCCATGGATGCGGTCCACGGCGACAAGCGCTTCCTCGATCGTGTCCGGGTTCTCCGGAATCCGTCCGCCCATGCCGCACAGGCCGATCCGGAGCGCCCGTTCGACGGCCGCAGCGGCATCGATGCTGTCATCCCGCGAGCGCATGGGCGCTCGATAAACGGTCATGTCGCCCGCAGTTAGAGGTCTTCCGGCGCGAGGTCGCCCTCGCCGCCCTCGCCGAGCTCGGCGACGGCAGGGTCCTCGCCCTGCGTTTCCGGCTGCGCCGTGGAACTCGGGAGGTCTTCGTCGGGGATCTGATCGTCGGGCTCGGGAATCTCCGCCGGATCGCGTCCCGTCGCGGTCGCGCCGTCGGGGTCTTCACCACGATCGAGCGCCTCTGTGCGCTCCCATTCGGCCTGCGCGGGGTCAGCCGAGGGATCGGCGTTCGTAGTGGCGTCCCGGTCGCGCAGCGGCTGGGGGAGCACGTCCTCATCGCGGTCGGGAATGGCGTCTGATGTCGAGCTCATGGCTTCCTCCTCGTCCACGGGGTGCCGGTCACCACCGTTCGACCAGTCTTCAGAACGCGGATGCCGCAGCGAAGGGGGTTGACGGTGAAGAAGTTGGCTGTTTCGTCTGTGCGGTGCCGGACAGCCGATCTTCACTGCGCGAGCCGGATTCGGGTTTGATGTTCAGGGTGCCAAGAGATGCGCCGGCAAGGTCTTCATCCAACGGTTGCGGCGGCTGCTGCGTAGCGACGTCAATTGAAACTCCCTCGTCGATCTCGGCGTGGCGCACCGACTTCTGCAAGGTCAGCAGATGGACACCCAAGTCTTTGTCGATCCGCTCGATCGTCGCTCTGGGCTCGTGGCTCATGGCTCATCGCGCTTGGCGTTGGGCTCTGGTCCGTTGTGACTTGGGCGCTGGTTCTTGCGCCGGGTGGCGCGACCTGCGCTCCGTAGACTGTGACGGTGATAGCAAGCCCGCCCAACGGGGTAAAGAATCGAAGCTCGGCAGCATCAAAAACGGGCATTGTTGCCGTGCTCTTGGCAGCAGCGCTGCTGGTGCTGCTGCTGAGCTGGCCGCAGGCGCTGGGCGCTCAGCGCGTCCTTGGTATTGCACAGCTGATCTCATTCAGGACACCGCTGGCGATTGGCCTAGCCGTATTTGCACTGCTGGCAGGTGCCACAGCCCTACTCAGGCGTAGGCACAGACCTGTAGTTGCCTGGGGTCTCGCACTCATCCTGGCTGCAGGCGCAATCACCAACGGCGCAGTGCTCCTGACGCGCGGACTCGGCAGTGAAGCTCTGCCTGAGGGCGACCTCGTCGTAATGGCGTGGAATACGCAGGGCGGTGCCACAAGTCCCGCTGACATTGCCAAGGTCGCACTCGAGGTGGGAGCCGATGTCGTGAGCCTGCCGGAGACGGACGAGAGGGCCGCTACCGAGGTCGCGCGCCTGTTGGCCCTGTCCGGTGTCAAGATGACGCCCGAGACGGTGCGGTCGGGCAACGGGAACGACAGGATGCCGACCTCTGTCCTGATCGCTGACCGTCTCGGCGAGTACGAACTGGACGATGCAACAGGCTCTACGCCGGGTCTCCCTAGTGGGGTTTGGCAGAAGATCACGGGTGATGGACCGGCGACTATCGTGGCGGCCCATACGATGCCGCCGCTTCCCACCAGGATGGCGGTCTGGGAAGCCGGGTTGGAGTGGATTGCCGAAGTTTGCACTGCAGAAGACATCATCGTCGCAGGCGACTTGAATGCCACCGTCGACCACATGGCTGGCCTGGGTGCCGCTGGCCACCTGATCGGACAGTGCAACGACGCTGCGTTGGAATCTGGCAGCGGTGCAGGTGGCACATGGCCGTCGGATATGCCGTCCTGGATCTCGTCGCCGATCGACCACGTACTTGTCGGCGCAACGTGGAATGCAGAAGGCACACGCGTAATGGATGCGCTGGAAGGCAGCGACCACAGGTCTGTGGTGGCGGTGCTGAGTCGCTCCGATTAGAGAGGTGCTCGCAGCGCGTGCTGAACGGCGTGAGGGTATTCGTCGAAGCCGACGAGCTGAGCTGTCTGGGCAACGTCCGCTAGCACCAGCAGGTTCGGGAACCGCTCCAGCGCCAGCTCGTAGCGCTGCTGGGAAATGAGCACAGCTCGAAGCAGGCGCTGAGTCTCAGTAGACATGCGGTTTGGGTCGATCGCCGCGAGCTCAGCGTCGCGTACGTGCATCTTCTTGGCCTGGATCCGCGCAGAGCGGCGACCAGGGTTCGCGCGTTGGGCTTCGGTGGGCGCGACGTACTCGGCCAGACGGTCGAAGTTGAATCGGCCTGACTTTCGTTCCGTTCTTCAAGCAAGGATGGAAGACGATGAACAGGAAGTATTCACAGGAGATGCGTGAGCGTGCGTTGCGGATGCTCGCGGAGACGCGGCCGTCGCACCCGACGATGATGAGCGCCGTGCGCCATGTGGCTGGGCTGCTGGGGATGAGTCCGGAGACGTTGCGACTGTGGCAGCGCCGGGCCGAGGTCGACGCCGGTATCAAGCCCGGGCTGACGACGGACGCGGCGGCAGAAATCAAGCGGCTGCAGAAGGAGAACGCCGAACTGCGCAAGGCGAACGAGATCCTCAAGGCTGCGAGCGTGTTTTTCGCGAAGGAGCTCGACCGCCCCTGACCGAGATGGTCCGGTTCATCGATGAACACAGGGATCATTTCGCCGGTCGTGCTCATCTGCCGGGTCCTCAAACCGGCAGTCCAGGGCTTCCTCACCGCGCGCGGCTACCGCGCCGCCGTCGGCCGTGCGCCGTCAGCGAGGCAGCTGCGCGACGACCTGCTGGTGCCGGAGGTCGCCAGGTTGCATGCGGAGAACTACGGCGTCTACGGACGCCGGAAGATGCACGCACTCATGCGGCGGCAAGGGTGGGAGATCGGTCGCGATCAGACCGAACGGCTCATGCGGCTCGCCGGGGTGGAGGGTGTGAAGCGGTCCAAGCGGGTGTTCACGACGAAGTCCGACCCGGCAGCGGAGAAGCCGAAGGATCTCGTGCAACGCCGGTTCACTGCCACCGGCCCGCGCCGCCTCTGGGTCGCTGACGTGACCTACGTCGCAACATGGTCCGGGTTCGCGTATGTCGCGTTCGTCACCGATGTCTATTCGCGTCGCATCGTGGGCTGGAACGTCGCAGCCACACTCAAGTCCGACATCCTGCCACTACGGGCGCTCGATATGGCCGCCTGGGACGCCGGCGGACGCCTCGACGGTCTGGTTCATCACGCCGATCACGGATCGAACTACCTCGCCGTGGTCTACACCGATCGGATCGAGGAACTCGGAGCGAAACTCTCCACCGGGACCGTCGGCGACTCGTTCGACAACGCCCTCGCCGAGGCGGTCAACGGTCTCTACAAGACCGAACTGATCCGTCAGCGCGGCCCCTGGCGAACCGTCGAGCAGGTCGAGCTAGCAACCCTCGAGTACGTGTGGTGGTGGAACAACCAGCGCCTCCACGGCGAGCTCGACATGCGCACCCCGATCGAGGTCGAACGGGCGTACTACGCTGACCTAGAGTCAGCCCAGCCGGCACTTGCCGGACAAACAATCCGATAGGAACGAAAGTCAGGCCGATTCAGGCTGCCGTTGGCGATCGTGATCACCGGCGGGCAACGCAACGACGGGGCGATGTTCGAACTGAAGCGCCCTGGGTCTGATGGAGACTCGCGCTATTTGATTCCCACCAGCTGATCGTGGTCGGCTTGGACAGCATAG